>NZ_JAFLQW010000373.1 GCF_017313335.1 Phormidium pseudopriestleyi FRX01
AATGACCAATAACAAATGACCAATGACCAACAACCAATAACCAATGACCAATAACCAATGACCCTAAAAAAATCCTCCAGCCCTTAATCCAGAGGGAGATAAAGTTTGGTAAAATCTTGTCCTAGTCAAGGCTTCCGAAACTTCGGAAGACTGGAACCCGTCAAACATCAAGCAGAACGGAGGCTACAGGAGTTGCCCACGGACGCGATCCGGATTACGGATTGGTAGGATTGGCTAAACTACCAATAGAAGATGGCAGAACTCCATCTGCGTCCTCTTGCGAATGTGCTTATCGTGCCTATATCAGTGAACTCAGCTATGATCCTCTCTGTCCGCTTAAGTTCCTCACATTTATTGCTTCGCCTTGGGTTGGCATTGATGATGCCAGTCGCCTTGACGAGCGTTGTTGCCATGCCGAGTTATCCGCAAACGCCGAATGCCGCGCAGAACAACCGTGCCTTGCGAGTGCGATCGGATATGCAAGAATCTGACTCCAGAACCGGGATTATCACGGCACGCGGCAATGTCCGCATCAACTATCCTGCCCGAAATATGCAAGGGACCGCAGCCCAAGCCCAGTTTTTTAGCCGAGAGCAACGCATCGTGCTCAGTGGCAATGCTTATGTGATCCAAGATAACAACAGCATTCGGGGGGAAACGATTACTTATCTTTTGGATGAGGGACGATTTATTGCCCTTCCGGAAGAAAACAAACAAGTGGAGTCGATTTATTTCCTACCGGAGGGGACCTCCCCTGGACTTTAAGGGAGACGATGGACTCCTGAACGGTTAAAGATGGTTAAGAAGGAGTAGGCAGGGGAGATCGCCTGTTTGGTAACTCCTTCTCTCCAATCGGGGAGTGTCAATGCTCCGTTTGTAGACATTAGCCTTTAGTCCCAAGAGGATGCTCCCGAGTGAAAATATGGTTGGAGAATGTTCACAAATCCTACGGCAAGCGGGCCGTTGTCAACCGGGTGAGCCTTTCGGTTTCCCAAGGGGAAATTGTCGGGTTGCTGGGTCCCAATGGTGCCGGAAAAACCACCACCTTTTATATGGTGACGGGACTCGAAAAACCCACCCAGGGGAAAATTTGGCTCGATAACATAGATATTACCCCGTTATCTATCCAAGACCGCGCTAGGTTGGGAATCGGCTATCTGGCTCAAGAACCGAGCATTTTTCGGAATCTGACGGTCCAAAATAACATTTTGCTGGTTTTGGAACAAACTAAAGTCCCGCCTTGGCAGTGGCAACAGCGTCTGAATACGCTACTGCGAGAATTTCGGCTGCAAGTTGTCGCCGATACGAAGGGCAAAAATGTCTCGGGGGGAGAACGCCGAAGGACTGAAATGGCAAGGGCCTTAGCCGTGCGAGGAGAGGGTCCTACCTTTTTGCTGTTAGATGAACCCTTTGCTGGGGTTGACCCGATCGCCGTGTCGGAAATGCAGCAAATCGTCGCCAAACTTCGCGATCGCCAAATGGGGATTCTGATTACGGATCACAATGTCCGCGAAACCCTCGCCATCACCGATCGCGCCTACATCATGCGGGATGGACAAATTTTGGCATTTGGCACCCCAGAGGAACTCGCGACCAATCCCCTGGTCCGACAATATTATCTCGGGGAAAATTTTACGCTATCTTAAAATTAGCTCAATCTCTGTTCAATTTCGCTTTTTTCTTTAAAAATTACTGTTCTAAATTCTTTTTTATCCCAAAAGTAACATGATTTAACTTTCAACAACTGAGAATAACCGAGGGATTTTTCCTCATTTTAATAACCAGATTTAGGGTTCAGGCAGTCCCTCCTCCGGACTGCTAAAAACTGCCATCGCATCAACTCCTCCTCACACTTCCCATGATATTGAATTCATTAAAATCTTTTCAATCCTTCAGTTGGTGGCTGTTGCGAGGCTCGGTGATGGATCGCTATATCGCCCTTGAGTTAATTGGGCCGTTTCTATTTGGAGTCGGCTCATTTTCTTCCGTGGGGGTGGCGATCGGGACATTATTTGACCTCGTGCGGCGTGTCACGGAAAGAGGCTTACCGATAGAAATTGCCGTGCAAGTTTTTATGTTAAAACTACCGGATTTTATCGTTCTAGCCTTTCCCATGTCTGTGTTACTCGCTACCTTGATGGGATATTCGCGGATGTCTGCCGATAGCGAAATCGTCGCCTTACGCAGTTGTGGCGTGAGCGTCTATCGATTAGTCGTCCCGGCGATCGCCCTGAGCTTTTGCGTCACCGGATTGACCTTTGCCTTTAATGAACTGATTGTTCCGGCAGCCAACTATGAAGCGACCATTACCTTACAGCGAGCGCTGAATCAAGATAGACCCTCTTTTCAGGACCGGAATATTATTTATACGGAATTTGACCGGGTAACCCAAGAGGATGGGAACCGAGTCACGGTGATGAAACGCCTGTTTTATGCAGAAGAGTTTGATGGGGAACGGATGAAAACTTTAACCATTCTCGACCGTTCCCAAGCCGGGGTCAGCCAGATTATTTCAGCGGAATCGGCGATTTGGAATCCCAAGGAAAATAGCTGGGATTTTTTTAATGGCACAATTTATTTAATCGCCCCCGATGGCTCCTATCGTAATATTGTCCGGTTTGAACATCAACAACTTAAACTCCCGCGCACTCCTTTAGATTTAGCCTCCCAAGGGCGCGATTACGGGGAAATGAACATCGCCGAAGCCAAGGAACGACTGGAAATTATTCGCTATGGCGGCAGTGAAAAAAATATTCGGGAGTTAGAGGTGCGGATTCAACAAAAATATGCCTTGCCGTTTGTTTGTGTTCTGTTTGGTTTAGTCGGGTCTACCTTGGGACTCGGCCCCCGTCGTGCCAGTAAAGCGACCAGTTTTGGAATTAGCATTATTATCATTTTTGGCTACTATTTAACGGCCTTTCTCGCTAATGCTTTGGGTCAATTGGCGATTCTCTCTCCCTTTATGGCGGCTTGGTTGCCGATGGCGCTGGGGTTAGTGATTGGCGGATTTTTGTTAGTGCGGGCCTCCCAATAAACTGGGGTTGATGGTAGAGGGCCTCTCTAGAGCCACGGCGATCGCCGTGGCTCTCATGCTCTTAATGCTGAGATTCCAGATTACTAATCCTGATGACCCTTATAAAAAAATGGCTCATCAATCGATTTAAGCTCTATAATAAAAAGTAGACAATCTTTATAAAAAATTTTATCCTGAACTGATTAGCTCTGCTCTAAAGTGCGAGTATTCTGTAAATAAGCAACGTTGGATCAGTTCATCCCTCTGTCTTGTCAATTAGCTCGGCATTAAAAGCTATGTCACACCCCAACCCAACATCTCCTGCCGTCCGCAAAATTCGAGCGAAGTTAAGAAATTACACGCGACCTTTCGTGTGGGGTTCTGTACTGATTCTAGGACTGTTAACCCTGTTGATCTGGGATTTCTCCAACAACCCCGAACGATTCTATCTGTTGAGCCTAGAGGATGAGGAGGAGTCGGAGGTGGGCAATGAGCCGGAGGGATGGATTGGGATGTCCCCGGAAGACAGTGCGATCGCCGCAGATATTGATAGCTCCTCCGTGTTGATCAATGAGTTGAAACAGATGCAGCCGCCTCCCCAAATCCAACTGCCCACCCCGAGGAACTCCAATCGGCGGTCTTCTGCATCAACGCGATCGCAACCGATCCCCATTCCATCCTCGACTAACAGGGCTTTAGAGGGTGAGCAGAACGCCAATCAAAACTGGGAAGATCTATACAAGCTCCCAGAACTGTCTATTTTGCCCCCATCCGATGATGCCGCTACTGAATCTGAAAAGTTACCCTCGGTCAGCATTCTCGGCGTGCCTACGCCTCCAGAAAACAGCAATGGAACCCCCCCCTCTCCGGGGAATCGCTTGGGAATCTATTCCGGTGGCGTTAGTAATTTTGAAACCCCAGACTTGACCCGATTGCCGGTGAGTCCCTTGCAATCGGCAATGGATCGCTTGTATTCTCCCAACAACTCCACGAGTGGCGATCGCAACCCTGACAATCCCGAAGCGAGTCAAGGGCCAGATGCTACCCCCCAAAGAGAATCCAATCGCGGGAGTTCTGGTGAAAATCGCCCCAACCCCACAGCAAATCCGGGCAACACCGGATCTCAAACTTCACCGAATTCCTCTGGAAACGCCCCTCAACCGGCGCAAACCCCTAACCGCACTCCCCAGAATGGTGCTAATCCCTACGCCAACCCGATTTCACCCGGGCCAAATAACCCTTACGGCACGCCCTTAACTTCCCCAAGTCCCTACGGAAACACGCCTCAACCGGCGCAAATGCCTAACGGGACCCCGGAGACTCGCCCCAATTCCTACCCGCCCATCACCCCCAGATTGCCGGGAGAAATAAGTCCTAACTATACGGTGGATTACTCTGAGGATGACAAAAATCCGAACAACTATCAACCCCTTCCCGCTACCCCCTTGGTTCCTAATTCCAACCCTACCAATGCTTACGACTATTTATTGCGATCGGGAGGGCAACCCGTTCCCTTGGCTCCAACTGCACCCACCGCTGCTCCCCAAACACCGAACAACCTCGGAACTGCCACGGATCTAACCCCGAACTCTTCGATTTATCAGCCTCCGAGTAACCAACCTGTGGGCAACTCTCCTTCTGTTGTTCCAGGAGTGCAACCCCTGAATCAACCGAGCGATCGGCCTAGTCCCTCCCCCCTGAATCAACCCAGCAATGTCCCAACCTATCAACCCGTAAATCCCCCCTCGGTTCAGTCTCCCCAAGTGGACAATTCTGGCCTTAATCTCAACCGAGAAACCCCAGGAGTGCAACCCATTCAACCGATTCAGCCGTTTTCAGTCCCCAATTCAATTCCCGGTCGCAATATTGGCGGCGGTAATATTAATACCTTTTCCAATCCCTAGTCCGGGGAGTGTCAATCAAGGTCAAAAACCGGGTTTCTGAGTAAAATTTATGCCAAAAAACCATCAATCTCAGGCAGAAACCCGGTTTCTTTTCCCCGCCTTAAAAATCAATGCTCAGGGGTGCGCGGGGAAAGGGAATCACATCCCGGATGTTGCTCATCCCGGTCATAAACTGGACTAAGCGCTCGAATCCTAATCCGAACCCGGCATGAGGAACGCTCCCGTAGCGGCGTAAATCTAAATACCACCAATAATCCTCAATACTGAGTCCTTGCTGTTCTAACCTGCGTTGGAGAATATCGAGACGTTCTTCCCGTTGAGAACCGCCGATAATTTCCCCAATTTTGGGGGCGAGGATGTCCATCGCGGCGACCGTCTTGTTGTCATCATTCAGCCTCATGTAGAAGGCTTTGATTTCTACGGGATAATCTGTGACGATCGCCGGTTTTTTAAATAACTCTTCCGCCAGATAGCGTTCATGTTCCGATTGTAAATCCAGTCCCCACTCTACCGGAAACTCGAATTTTTTATCGGCTTTTTTCAACAGGGCAACTGCTTCAGTATAGGTCACCCGCTCAAACTGATTATTAATGATATTATCTGCCGTTTCCAGCACCGTTTTATCGATACGTTCGTTGAAAAATTCCATATCTTCGGGACATTTTTCCAAGACAAACTTAAAGATATATTTTAAGAATGCCTCGGCTAAATCCATGTCTCCGGTTAGGTCACAAAAGGCCATTTCCGGTTCTACCATCCAAAACTCGGCGAGGTGTCGAGAGGTGTTGGAATTTTCAGCCCGAAAAGTTGGGCCAAAGGTATAAACATCGCTCAAGGCCATTGCCATGACTTCGGCTTCTAATTGACCACTGACGGTTAGATAAGCGGGTTTGCCGAAAAAGTCTTTTCCATAGTCCACTTGATTGCTATTCTCTAACCGGGGAATGTCCTGGAGATTTAAACTGGTGACGGCTAACATTTCCCCCGCACCTTCACAGTCACTGGCGGTCATGATGGGGGTATGAACCCAGAGAAACCCGCGTTCTTGGAAGAATTGGTGAATGGCAGTGGCGGCAGCGTTGCGGACGCGAAAGACGGCCCCAAAGGTATTGGTGCGTCCGCGTAAATGTCCGATCGTCCGCAAAAATTCAAAGGAGTGACGCTTTTTCTGGAGGGGATAGGTTTCCGGGTCGGATTCGCCATAGAGTTTGACCTCGGAGGCGTTGAGTTCGATGCGTTGTCCTTTGGCGGGAGATTCTACGAGAATGCCGGAGACTTCTAGGGATGCACCTGTGTTGAGTTGTTTGAGAATCTCGGTGTATTGGGGTAAGTCGGGGTTGAGAACGATTTGAAGGTTAGCCAGGGATGAACCATCATTGACTTCAACAAAGGTAAATTCTTTTAGTTCTCGTTTGGTGCGTACCCACCCCTGAATTGTTACGGATGTTTGGGGTTCGCCGGTTCGCAAAATTTCAACTAGCCTTTGTTTCATTTTAGAGTTTCGCGTTTAGGTTGAGATTGTAATGATTTTAACGGAGGGAAGGGGGGTGAGGGTTGCGCTTTTGAGTTTAGCTTGACGCCCTCAGCCTGGCACCATACCTGTACTCAGGTTGGTGTCGGGATGGATAGGCGGTCAATCGATGGGGTTCAATACCCCGCTCGATTGACAATTTTCTGCTGCAACTCACGAATGACCTCGCTTTGTTGTCTTTATCTTGATTTTGCAGTAGTTCTTCAAGTGGGCTAACTCTTCATCCGTCACTCGGAAATTAATTGGGTTCATTGTCAGCAGTATGTAGCTACGTGCTATGATAGCATCATGAGAACAGCATACCAGTACCGACTACGGCCAACAAAAACACAGGTTACAGAGTTAGATAGATGGCTATCAATGCTTTGTAGTCAGTACAATTATTTGTTGGCGGATAGATTCAACTGGTACGAGCAAAACCGTTCTCCTATCAACTCTTGTCCTTTAAGAAGCCATTTGCCAGAACTGCGAGATAATCCCGATTATTTCAGCCAAAAGAAAACTTTGCCTCAACTCAAGAAAACACATCCTTGGTACAAAGGGATTTATTCGCAAGTCCTCCAAGATGTTGTCAAGCGAGTAAAAGTGACTTTTGACAGGTTTCTTAAAGGTGATAGCAATGGCAAGCGTAGCGGCAAACCCAGGTTTAAGCAACGCAGTCGTTACCGCACATTTACCTATCCTCAGATGAAGGATGGATGTTTGCAAGGCAATCTAATTAACTTACCAATGTTTGGCAAAGTTAAGGTTGTACTGCATCGTCCAATACCTGATGGGTTTAAAGTCAAAACTGCTTCGATTACCAAAAAAGCTGATGGATTCTACCTAACGCTTTCACTCGAAGATGCAACAGTTCCAACCATTAAGCCTGATTTTAATCCAGACAAAATCACTGGGATTGATGTAGGGTTGAAGGAATTCTTAACAACTTCAGAGGGTGAAACGGTTGCTATCCCCCAACACTACCGCAAAGCACAGAAGCGTTTGCGGGTTATGCAAAAACGGGTATCACGCCGCCAGAAAGGTAGTAACCGCAGACAAAAAGCGGTTAAGCAGTTAGGTTGTCATCATAAAAAAGTAGCAGATAAAAGGAAAGATTTTCACTTTAAAACGGCTAATTACTTGTTGTCGAAATATGACGTTGTTGCTCATGAGGACTTAAACGTTAAAGGTCTTGCTCGTACAAGATTGGCTAAATCTGTGTTGGATGCTGGGTGGTCAAGCTTTCTATCAATACTTGCAAACAAAGCCGAAAATGCTGGGAAAGTTGGTAATTCCGGTAAGTGCCCATAACACATCCCAAGATTGCTCCAATTGTGGTGAGAAAGTCCCCAAAAAGCTACATATTCGTTGGCACGACTGTCCTCACTGTGGATGCAGTCTGGGCCGTGACCATAATTCAGCTATCAATATCAAAAACTTCAGAGGTGGGTCAACCCGTTCTTAAAGCCAAGAGTCTGCCTTCGCAATAGCCGGATTGTCTTGGAAGCCCACACTATAATCGTTTCGATTTAGTGCTGGGAGTTGTCACTTGGCCCAGGTTCTTAATAACCAGCCGATGATGATGCCAATTCCCCCAAAGCGAAGGGCTTGCCAAAAGGGTTCTTTGAGGGCGCTAAAACTGAAGAGTTCGCTTTCTAAGTTGAGTTCGATCGCCTCTAGGGTAGCCTGGATTTGTTTTAATTCTTGTTTGAGTTCAGGGATCAGGGATGGGTTACTGTTTTTGGCTTGACGAACCTCTCGACGGATGTCGTCTCGGCGGTTTTGGAGGTCTCGTTGGCGCTGGCGATCGCGCTGGACTTGCACGATTCGCTCTTTGAGGTGGTTGAGCGATCGCTCGGTTTCTTGGATCTGGCGCTCAATTTCTCCCAAGGGGTGGCTTTGATTGCTTCGCAATTCCCCTGATGTGTGTGAGTCTGAGGGGTCGGATGGGTCGGAGGGTAATGTCATTCGGGACTGTTAGGAATAAAAATAGATAATTTGACAAGCTCACCGTGCAGGATGCCATAAATATGGTATGCTACTTATACTCTTTTTCCATTCAAGACATCCTGCCCCTAAAATGGGGTTGATTGATGCGCTCACCCATTCCTGACCGCGCACCAGAAATTCGCACCCATTGAATTGATGGGATTTGTACAATGGCTAACCCCACAACAACCCACGGCAAACAGACGATGGGTTTGCACAGTCCTCTTTCGGAGAAGTTACAAGAGTTTAGTACCCTAGAACTAGCCCAGGCCCTCGCCGAACGCCTCAGTTTAACGGAAACGGATTGGCATCGCCTGAAGTCTAACCGAGCAGTTCGGGCTAAAGAACAGGCGGCGGCGGCGATCGTGTTTTTGCTCAAGGAGAACCCCGAGGAAGCACTGTTACGACTGCACCAAGCTGTGGGGTGGATTGACCGCTCGATTAGCGCTCCTCCCTGTCCAACTCACGGCGATCGCTCTTCTAAATCTTCTAGTCAATAGTCCTTCTAGGAGGACCTCACGGGAGCCTTTTTCCCCGGTTTGGGTCAAGTTTCAAGAAGGATCGATCTTTGATTTTGGGATCTGGTGACCCTAGGCGATCGCTTATCGAAGTCTAGGTAATCGTGAGGACTGATTAAATTGTTTACATAATTTGAGTTCTCTGCTGTTATTGTCCCAATTAACTTGATCAAAAATTTGGTGTAAAATAAAAAGCCCTCTGCCGCATTCTCCTTCATCATGAGGCAAATGTTCCTCCGGCTCGACGTGACAAGGACAAGCACAGGCAAAGCCTTTTCCTTGATCGGAGATCGCCCACCAATATTCATCGGCGATCGCACTAAATCGAACCACAACGGTTTTTCGGGGATCTAAATTGTTGCCATGTTTGGCAGCATTGACTAACGCTTCCTGAAGTCCGAGACGGATTTCAGCCTGCCATTGGCGCGGAATATCAACCAACAGCAAATCTAGGACTGGGCATAAATAGAGCGTGGAAGCAAAGCTAATTGTGTTCCAGCTACGTTTTATTGGACGAGGTGAAATAGCAATCACAGAAAAAACCCCGCAGCTTTAGAAAAAATACATCAGTTGGTTAAGCAAGACCCTGTAGAATACCTGAACGGTCAGGTTGCACCCTTTACCTTGAGTCGGTTGGAATCTTCTTGGGCTCAAAGCTGCCCTATAGATTGTTTCCTGGGCGATTCCCAGAGGGATTGCGCCAGTCAGGGGACTGTGAATCTCCATATTGCTAAAACCATGTTTGTGACCTGAATCACGAACTGCTTTTCACTTTTATTGTACCGAATTGCATTGAAAAAGCTACTATTTCACCGATAGAAACTCTCCAAACCGTTAGCCTTATGGGGTTAAAGGGGAGAGCGATCGCCCCCCATCGTCCCTATGAATCCCGGGAAATCGGGAAGGGCCGAAGGGGTTGAAACCCAGTCACTCCAGGCGATCCCCTTGTGGAGACGATCCGGCGAGCCTGAGCCAAGTCTCTGGTAAACAGGTCGGTCTAACAAAATAATAATATTTTTACATTTCTACGCCAGAATCTGACGGATCGGCCTAGAATTTTGAGCTTTCCCCTCACTTCTGATTGCTTGTGCTTATGTTGAGGGTCCTCACGGGGAGGATGGGAAGGATGTTCGTAGCAACGACAGCAAGTCGTTACTACGAACATTTCGCTTAAACCGGGCAAGGGCGCGTCAAGCATTCTCCTCACTCAAGAGTAAGGCTAACGCATCCTTCATTTCCTCTTGAGTGGTGGTGGCGGTGCCAAATTGCCGGACGACAATGCTGGCGGCCAAATTGCCCAGAACTGCCGCCTCCCAGTAGGAACCCCCGGCACAGAGTCCGAGGGTGAGTGCAGACACCACCGTATCCCCGGCACCCGTCACATCAAACACATCGGTGCGATTGAACGGGGGGATGTGATGTTCCGTCCCGGCGCGATCGCATAACGTCATCCCTTCATCCCCCCGGGTAATCAGCATTTGTTGCGCCTGGGTGAGACTCAGCAGGTCCCTGGACGCTTGGGTGACGGATTGGGGCGTGGTAATCGAGTATCCCACCGCTTGCTCCGCTTCTGGGACATTGGGGGTAAAAATGGTGGCACCCCCATAGCGCTGAAGCTGTGTTTGAGCATCCACCACCGTCAGTTCATGTCCTAATGCCGCTTCAATCACCAGTGGAGTCAAGACTCCATCGCCATAGTC
>NZ_JAFLQW010000616.1 GCF_017313335.1 Phormidium pseudopriestleyi FRX01
AAGGGGAGGGGACAAGAGGTATTAGGAATTCCGGTCCCCCCCCTTAGCAAGGGGGGGCTAGGGGGGGTTCCGATGTTGAGGGATAAACCCACCAAACATTCAAATAGGAAATAGAGGCTTTTTACCCCCATCCCCTGGCATAAAGAGGACCCCACCCTAACCCTCCCCTTGCCAAGGGGAGGGGACAAGAGGTATTAGGAATTCCGGTCCCCCCCCTTAGCAAGGGGGGGCTAGGGGGGGTTCCGATGTTGAGGGGAAACCCGCCTGATTGTCGCCCGGTTGTCCCCCCCGTTGATTGCGAAATCTTGACCCCTCCCCTTGTAGCATCTATCATTAACCTAAACGTTTAACCCGTTTCCCCAACTAAACCCCATCCTTCCCCCAGGGAAATCCCAACCCTAAACGCGCCTATAACCACTGCTATCCCCCGAAAAAAAATGTCCAGATTTCTCCCTCCCCTCCCCAGGAAAAGAACCGGGCAAAAATCCCCCGTTTTGCTCAGTGCGGTTCTGCTGTCCATTGCCCTCTCTCTGGTATCCAGTCCCCAGGTTTCTGAGTTGAGACTGTCCGCTTCTCTCCGACAGCAGGGGAAACATCCGAGGCAGGGAAAGCAGAAGCAGATAGGTTACTCAATCAAGGGATTCAGCAATATAATCGGAGTGACTTTAGAGGGGCAATTCGGTCTTGGGAAACAGCCCTGGCAATCTATCAACAACTTGAAAATCGCCCAGGAATTGCCAAGTCTCTGAATAATCTGGGAATTGCTTACGAATCCCTAGGGCAATACCGGCAGGCGATTAATTTTTATCAGCAGTCTTTGGAGATTTTTCGACAGATAGAAAATCGCGCTGGTGAAGGCACTACTCTCACCAATTTCGGATATACCTTATTTCAACTCAACCAATTAACACCTGCTGAGACATTTTTGCGCGAAGCGATTGAAGTCCACGAATCCCTGCGGGAAGGATTGGACGATGAGCAAAAAGTCTCCCTCGCGGATATCCAATCCAATTCCTACCGAATTTTACAACAAGTTTTAATTGCCCAGAATAAACCCGATGATGCTTTAGAAATTTCTGAACGGGGGAGGGGGCGGGCGTTTGTGGAGTTATTGGCGGCGCGGCAATGGGTAGCAGATGAGTCCAATACCCCCCCTTCCGGCAGTGGAACCGCCAACGATCGCCGATATTCAACGCATCGCCGTCACCCAAAATGCCACCCTGGTTGAATATTCCCTGGTGGGTGACTATCAACTCTATATCTGGGTGATTCAACCCGGGGGAGAAGTGCATTTTACCTCGGTGAATCTGCAACCCCTGGACCAACAAAATACCTCCCTGACGCAGTTGGTGCGGAATACCCGAGAGAAAATAGAAAAGAAAGCTGAATCAATTCCTGAGTTGCGGCAGTTGCATGAACTCCTGATTGAACCGATCGCCTCATACCTTCCCGATGACCCCCAAGCGCGGGTGATTCTGTTTCCCCACGGTGAGTTATTTCTCCTGCCATTTCCCGCCCTGCAAGACTCAAATAACACCTATTTAATCCAAAAACATACCCTCCTGACGGCACCGGCAATTCAAGCATTAGACTTCTCCAAAAATCCCGGCAACCTCCCCGCCTCCCCCTCTGCTGCCTTAGTCGTCGGCAATCCCACTATGCCCCAGGTAGACCCCCCCCCTGTCGCCCTTGGGCGGTGCACAAGTGGAGGCAGAACAAATCGCCAAATTGCTGAAAACTCAGGCCCTGACGGGAGATGCGGCCACGAAAACGGCGATTTTACCTCAGTTATCCCAATCCGCAGTGATTCATCTGGCAACTCATGGGATTTTGGATGACAGGCGGGGGATGAATAGTGCGGTGGTGTTGGCATCGAGTATGCCTCCGGCAACCCCAGGGGGACTCCCCATTCTGCTGCAGAACCCGGAGGGGTTTCTCACAGCAGGGGAAATTGTCGAATTACAGATTCCCGCAGAGTTGGTGGTATTAAGTGCCTGCGACACCGGAGGCGGCACCATTACCGGGGATGGGGTGATTGGGTTATCCCGCGCTTGGTTGACTGCCGGGACTTCTACGGTATTGGTGTCTTTGTGGAAAATTGATGATGGGGTTTCCGGGAACGTGATGTCCCAATTCTATCAGCAATTGCAGAACAATCCCGATGCAGCAGCAGGGTTGCGTCAGGCGATGCTTAAAGCAATTGACGGCAATATTAATCTCAAAAATTGGGCGGCATTTACGGTCATTGGTGAGGCACAAGTGCCGTTTGTCTGGCAGCAATCCTCGTCGGGTTTCCCTGTCTCCTGGATTGAGTTGGCAATTGTGGCAGGGGTGGGGGTTGGGGGACTGATGGTGCTCACTCAGCGACACCGGGTGATGCCAAGGGTGATACATACCCTACAGACGATTTCCAAAACTCGGCAAGTCTGGATACCGGCGATCGCAGCAGTGGCGATCGTCTCTGGGGGAATCCTGGGAGTGCTGTGGTGGTTATCCACCCCGATTCTCTATGAAAATGCCACCTACGGGTTGAAAATGCAAGTCCCGCGTCAGTGGAGAATTCAAGAACCCCAAGACTCGATAACGGGAACTCTGGCAGTTTTCCTCGCGCCGCCCGAATCTGGCACTGCTCAATTTTACGAGAAAGTGAGTATCACCATAGAGGATTTATCTTCTGATCCCAAAACTTTGGAACAATATACAGATGCGGCAGTACAGGAAATTCGGGACTATGTGCCGGAGGTAGAGTTTCTGGTTCCTCCCCTCCCGATTACCCTAGGGAATCATCCCGCCTATCAAGTTATGTACACCGGCAAGATGGGGGAGGAAGAGGTGCAGCGAATGCTAGTGTGGGTTGTCAAAGAGGATCGGGCATATATAGTCAGTTATGAATCCGTAAAAGAGCAGTTTAATCGTGTATTTATTACAGTACAGGAAATGATTAAATCGTTGGAATTGGAGGAATAACTCTCCCGGGTTTTGAGTCTATAAAAACCCGCACCCTGAAGGGTGGGGCTATACGGACGAAGCCCGCCTGCGCGGGCTAAAGAGTGAATAAGTCTTTCACAACCGGATTTGGTATCCCAGAGATTTTTACCGATTCAAATTTGAATCAGAGGAGGAACAATGAACAATCAGAAAAGTGGAATCATTTTTTCCGTAATTGTAATTCTACAGGGTTTTTTATCCGCTTGTCAACCCGTGGATAGCTTACCCCGAGGGACAGATTATTCCTGCGATTTAACTCAGAATCCTCCGGCAACGATCGCCCGCACTTCTAAGGGAGATATTCCGGTAATTCGGTGGAAATCGACGTTTTTTGAAGGGTCTGGATATACGCCAGAGAACCGCTGCATGGAGGTTTCGGAACGGTTCCAAACCTATTATCAAACGGGATTATTGCATTATCTAACTACCGGCGTGCAGAATAATCAAGATATAATTTGTGTGACTCGAACCAATGGTGGGAATTGCAGTGGATTGTTGCTCACTTTGGAACCGGGGGATGATCCGGAACAGGTTCTCAATGATTTAGTTGACCCCAATGTTCGGACTATTGAACGGAGTGAAAGGACTGGGGGGAAGTTATATATTGAGTTGATTCCTGAGTTGAAAAGTCCGTAAGACAGAGGAGAAACCGGGGGGGTTTAAACCCCGCCTAATAGCTAAAGTCGGTTAAAACCGACTCAAGACTTTCATGCAATTGAGTCCTCCAGATGAGAAACCCGGTTTCTGGTCCCCTACCCCAGAAATGGTCCAATTGATAGAGAAGCGCTATAAAATGGATATAGCTTACCTGATGATTTGATGCTTATGACTACTATTTCTGTGCTGAATACTCCCCCTTTAGAAAGTGGCGATCGCCTGACTCGTTTTGAGTTTGAACGTCGCTACGATGCTGCACTGGATATTAAAAATGCTGAATTAGTTGAAGGAGTTGTTTTTGTGGCATCCCCCGTTCGTGCGAATCGACATGGTAACCCTCATGCGATTATGATGGCTTGGTTAGGCACTTATTGGATGGCGACACCGGGGGTAGGATTCTATGACAATGCCACGGTTCGTTTGGATGAAGAGAATGAACCTCAACCGGATGCTTTGTTACGCATTGAACCAGCAGTTGGGGGGAATTCTTGGATTACGGAGGATGACTATATTGGAGGTGCACCAGAATTGATTGTGGAAATTGCTGCTTCTAGTGCCAGTTATGACCTGAATGATAAGCTGAATGCCTATCAACGCAATGGGGTTCAAGAATATATTGTCTGGCAAATTTATGAGAATAAACTGGATTGGTTTATCTTACAAGAAGGTCGATATGTTTCCCTAGAGTCGGATGAACAGGGAATTTTGCGATCGCAAGTGTTTCCGGGTTTATGGTTGTCTGTAGAAGCCTTACGGCAAAAAGAGGGTGCGACTCTAAATGCTATTTTGCAGCAAGGGTTACAGACAGCAGAACATCAAGAATTTGTCCAGGGTTTGGCGCAGGTTTCAACAGAGTGAAGGAAAGGACAGTCAGAAACCGGGTTTCTTTACCCAATCTGTGACAATTAGCAAAAACTTAGGCGAGAAACCCGGTTTCTAGTCCCCTACCCC
>NZ_JAFLQW010000654.1 GCF_017313335.1 Phormidium pseudopriestleyi FRX01
AGAATTTCATTCAAGCATGGGCAAGAGAGAGAATTCGTCGATTTAGGCATAGCCATCTCGGTTTTTTCACTGTTCTCTTTTATCTTTTTTCCATAACTCAACCTAGGGTGACCTCTATCTAAAGACATAGTTTAACTTTTTATAATTTTTTCTTATTTAAATAAAATGGAGTTTCCCCGATTCAAAACTCAGCCCATGAGACCAAATCCGGTTGGTAAAAGTCGGTTTTCCCTTAGCCCGCGCAGGGGTCTACTGAGCAACGCCTGCCCTGAGCCCCGTCTGTCCTGAGCCCCGCCTGTCCTGAGCCCCGCCTGTCCTGAGCCCCGCCTGTCCTGAGCCCCGCCTGTCCTGAGCCCCGTCGAAGGGTCGAAGGGTCGAAGGGGGTCGAAGGGTCGAAGGGGGTCGAAGGGTCGAAGGGGGTCGAAGGGGGTCGAAGGGTCGAAGGGTCGAAGGGGGTCGAAGGGTCGAAGTACGGGCTTTGTTAGTATAGCCCCACCCTTCAGGACTCTGTTGGTTAACGGGAGACCTAACCCCCCCACCCCCTTCCCTCAGAGGGAAGGGGGAGCCAGAAAACCCCTCCCCTCTGAGGGGAGGGGTTTGGGGAGAGGTCTCTTTCTTGATTCGCCAACAGAATCCTTCAGGGTGCGGGTTTTTATTTGATGATGGTTGTCATGCCCTGGAAATACCCTGAATCGTGAATATAAGCTTAAATTATGAAACCCCTTGTTTAGTCCGGGTCCCTCTGAGGACTCGGTGACATTTTGACCCTTTTCCTTGTACAGTAAAGGATGCAGACTCCATTAAGCTAACTCTACCGTGTCAAATCTTAGCACCCTTGCTCCCGTGGATACCTTGCACTTGTTGGGGCGACTCGGGTTATCATTGTTCGTCGGGGCAGTGATCGGATTCAATCGAGAAAGGGAACATAAACCAGCGGGTTTAAGAACCTATATGCTGGTTACTTTTGGAACAACTCTCTTGGCATTGTTGCCAGTACAACTCGGTGTTGCATTAGACAGTACCGATGCCTTTAGTCGAATCATTCAAGGCATTATTACCGGGGTCAGTTTCTTGGGTGGGGGAACAATTTTGCGCGATCGCGATCGGGTTCGGGGATTGACCTCGGCAGCCGCCATTTGGGTCGCGGCTGCCCTCGGACTGTTGATCGGTTGTGGATTGTGGCAACTCGGATTAGCCAGTGCCTTAATCTGTTGGGTAATTCTCCGGGTTGTCAAACAAATAGAACCCCTATAATGTCTTGATTTTTGATAGAATGACATAAGTTTTTGAGTCTCGAACCTTCTAATCCACAAAGGTTTCCCTGGCGATCGCAGATGCCCTGACCGATTTCGCGCACCCACCCCATCGTCCCATCAGCTTTGATAATTCGGTAGTCTACAATATAAGGCTGTTGAGATAATAACGCCTCTTCTACAGTTTGTTGGGCAATCTCCTGATCCTCGGGATGAACAAGAATTTTAAATCGAGTGATGGGATGGTGGAGAAAATGGGAGACTGGATATCCAGAAATTTGTTCAATTCCTTTACTAATGAACGCTATTTTCCAGTTGCCCTGATAGGTGCATCGGTAAATTGCCCCGGGAATATTATTAACAATACTGTGCAACAGAGTTTCGTTCTCCTTTGGGGGATACTCCGAGGACTGGGACCCTTCAAATCCGGTAGTTTCAAATGGTTTCATCGGTAAATTAGATGAGGTAACGTGCATGGGTTAATAACGTCCTAAGTTTTCCACTGGTTCAATCGATTTAAAGACCTTCAATCCCTGAATACCTACTGAATAGAGTAGGGCGATCGCCAAATTTTGCAACCTGAATCCCCCAATTCACCTCCGTATAGCTACCATGAACAAGAAGGAACAGTAGCATCTGTTACAGATACTACTGTTACAGATGCTACTGTTCCCCTTTCTCAAAGTCACCGTTTACCAGCTTACCCAATTCGATACCTATGCAGCGTCAATCGCAGCTTTTACCACAGCATCTCGTTCGAGGCATCTCCCCCACTCGGTCCTGTTTCAGTCTAGTCGTGAGCTTAATCACCCTAGCATTAGCGACTTCCGTAGCGGATGCCACACCCCCTCGGCCCCCAGACCAAGAAATTGCCTGTGAAATTTTAGTCGCTGGGGGTGGATTAGCGGGTGCTGCCAGCGCCTACGAGTCCTTGTTGGCCGGTCGGACAGTTTGCATCACCGATATTACCGACTGGGTAGGGGGTCAAATTTCCTCCCAAGGCACTTCGGCCCTGGATGAACGACCCACCCAACGACAACAATTATTTTATCCCCGAGGATACTTGGAATTTCGCGAGAGTATCCGGCGCAAGTATGGACGCCTCAACCCGGGCCAATGTTGGGTGAGTGAATCCTGTTTTATGCCGTATGACGGCCATAAACTGCTCTTTGACCAATTGGAAAGAGCCGCCAAACGAGGGAAGGGTACTCTCAAATGGTATCCCAATACGGTGATTAAAGAGTTGGATATTGCTCCCACTCAAGAGGGCAAACAAATACAAAGTGCTATCGCGATTCAAATCAAACCGGCCCCAGGTCAGCCCCCAGTGAATGCGGAATCCCTCTCGCAAATCCTGGAAGATGCCTATCGCTACGAAAATTCCACCCGGTTTCATAAAAGCATTGTGCGGTTTGTGCCAATGACAGGCGATCGCAATTCTAGAAATGCTACATCGGTCGCACAACCGGCCCAATGGTATGTGATTGATGCTACGGAAACCGGGGAACTGATCGGGTTAGCGGATATACCCTACCGCCTCGGGGTTGATCCGCGATCGCCTCTTGAACCCTCTTCTTCCAGTGCCACCGGGAATCCCTACTGCACCCAAGGGTTTACCTATACCTTTGCCATGCAGGCCACCGAAGAAGCCCAACAGCACGTTAAACCGCCCTTTTACGACCGTTACGCGCCTTATTACAGTTATGAACTGGAACGATTAGCGGATTTTAATTTAGTTTATACCTACCGCAGGATCTGGAGTGCCAACTATCAGAAAACCCTCCCCTCCAACCCCCGACAATATCCCATTAATCCCGGGGATATCTCCATGCAAAACTGGACTTGGGGAAATGATTATCGACCAGGAACTGCTCAAGATAATTTAATCTATACCCAACAGCAGTTGCAATCCACCGGGCAACTGGAACCGGGGGGTTGGATGGGAGGATTAAGAACCGAAACTCTGCAAGCAGGAGAAGAACACGCGATCGGCTTTTTCTATTGGTTGGTCCAGGGAACTACCGATTCTCAGTTAGGAGATGGGGTTAAACAGCCCAACCCAAATCATCGCTATCTTTCCGGGCTAGATTCGCCGATGGGAACCGCTAATGGATTATCTAAATATCCTTATATACGCGAGGGACGGCGGATTATTGGACGACCTGGTTGGGGTCATCCTGATGGGTTTACCGTTTGGGAAATTGATATTTCTCGGACGGATTATTCTTCTGAGTTTTATCGCATGAATTTGTTGCCGGAGGACTATCGCCGGTTGTGGGAATCCCTCTCGGGATTACAAACTTTAGAGGCGATCGCTCAAAAGCCGAATTTGGACGAACGACCCTCGCGATCGCGCTCTACAATTTTCCCTGATTCTGTAGGAATTGCCCACTATGCGATCGACTTTCATCCCTGCATGACCCTCTCGCCCCCGGAAGCACCCGGTAACACAGAACTAGAGGGAGAACGTCGGGGCGCTGGTACCGCTTATCCCTTCCAAATTCCCCTACGGGCCTTGATTCCCCAACGGATTGACAACCTATTAATTGCTGGAAAAAGTATCGCCACCAGCCATATTGCTGCCGCTGCTTATCGGGTTCATTCCTTTGAATGGTCCGCTGGAGTTGCAGCCGGAGTAACCGCCGATTTCTCCCTAAAAAAAGGAATTCTTCCCTATCAGTTAGTAGACAATCTTCCCCGACGGGAAGCCCAGTTAGAAGAGTTACAAACTCGCCTCGTGGATAGCGGCAATCCCATTGCCTTTCCCAACACGTCAATCTTCAACAATACTTGGGAAGATTGGCGATAACCAGCCGGTTGATATAGGATTAATTTCCTAGAAGAAAAAGCCGGATTTCTGGCGCTTTCTTTATTGGGAATGAGCAAAAACTGTTTAAAAAAAACCGGTTGTCTTTCCTCTCCTGGACAAGCAACCGGGTTTTTGGCGCTTTCTGGTTTGGGAATGAGTAGAAATCTGGAGAAAAAACGGAATATTAAACCGAATGAGAAACAATGCACAATTTAATGTTATTGTCAAGGAATATTTGATAAGATTAATAACAAATTTAATCACTTATAATGAACAAACGATGACTTTGTTTAGTGGTTTAATGACAAGGGTGAAAAAGAGAGTTATAGTAATCGTAAGCAGCAGGTTAGCCCTCTGTGAATTTTATCCGAATCCACCGATTGCACTCTTTGTAAACTTTGACAGAGAAACATTATGAAGCGCTTAATCATTGTAACCGCCTCCATCGTAGCAACAGTTTTACTGAATTCCACCTTGGGGATGTCTCAACCCAGTGAAACTGGAGGACGATAACCGGGATTTTGGCAACCGGAAACCGATGTAAATGTCAACCTTCCGGTAAATCTCACCCTAGTGAATAATGCCGGAATCTCATTGGACTATAGCCTTCAAGATGGGGGATTTCGACAAATAGGATCGGGAACAAGGGTTAGGTTAGGCAATTTCCTGCTGAACCCCACATCTGAGACCGATCTTGATCGCAATTTGAACGTTTTTATCAATGCGCCCGCAGATTCTAGTGAAGTGCAATTGCATTTGGATATTACTTCAGTCGGAAATGATGTCATGATCGCCATTCGCCCGGCGATGACTGGCGAACGGATTGATCGGGGATTTTATACCGATGAAAAAGGCCGAATTTACGCCTTTTAACTGGGAAAGTTAATTGAGAGGCGATCGCTTGATGCCAGGGCATTAGTCTCTGGGTCTATAATGGGCGATCGCCTTTCCACTATAACTCACTCCCCTCGGCTATCCAGGGCCTAAGTAGACCCTGCGCGTTCCCAGAATTTGACAAGGCTGTAG
>NZ_JAFLQW010000655.1 GCF_017313335.1 Phormidium pseudopriestleyi FRX01
ATTGGTCATTTGTTATTGGTCATTTGTTATTGGTTGTTGTTGGGGGAAATTGTAATAATTAGATTTTTTTTTAATATATTGAAAGATATTTAGGGCTTTTTTTTGTAGAAAATATTTTAATTTTAACCGATAAATAATCTGACAAAATTATGCAGAATTATGAAGTAATTTTGCCGGAAAGTTGGGGAAATTCCTGAAAAGCTAATTATAGAACAAGGTAACTTTGCAGAAATTCGAGATGAGCAAGGTCCTGGCATAGTTCAGGATTGCTTGGTATTTTGCTGAGAACTTATTGGCTTTACGAAACTGAAATAGCCGCACATACAGTTGAAAAAGAGGAATTCCCTTGGACAATTTTTTAGGCTCAAATAACTTTACTGTTTTCGTGGATGAACCTTTCTATATGACTGCTAATCCTGATGTTAAAGCAGCGGTGGAGAGTGGCATATTCACCTCGGGATTAGAACATTTTCAACGACATGGAAAACAGGAAGGCCGTCAACCGATCGCCGGGTACAATACTGCTTACTTTTTAACGGACAATGCTGATGCAGTTGTGGCGACTAACCAGGCGGATTTTATCCTGGCATTGGATGGAGACGATCGCCTTGGAGGATTAGAGGGAAATGACTTTATTAATGGCAATCAGGGAGATGACTTCATCAATGGCAACCAAGGCTATGATACCCTTCATGGGGGACAAGGGAATGATGTGTTGCGAGGGGGTCAGGAAAATGACTTCCTCTTTGGAGATTTAGGAGATGATACCCTTCATGGGGATTTGGGTGCGGATACGTTAACTGGTGGCAGTGGCAATAATGTCTTTGCGATCGCCAGGAGAGACGATGTACCCGGTGTTCGGTCCACCGGCAACGCCAACTTGCTAGAAGCGGACTGGATTATGGATTTTAAAACCAATCTCGATCGCATTTACCTAGACGGTGGATTAGCATTTGAAGACCTGCTTATGTTTCAGGGAACAGGTGCTTATTCTAGTCATACTATCATTCAAGATAGAATCACCGCTGACTATTTAGCAATCTTAAACGGCATCGATTTCGCCACCCTAGATCGGAATGATTTTATCTCCCTTTCTCCCCCATCTTCTTCTGATCCAGAGATTGTTTTTGCACCCACGCCATCTGTAGGAATCTCTAATCCGCAACCTACACCCATTCCCTCACCCACTCCCACACCCACTCCCACACCCACTCCAGAACCCACACCCGGCGCGGTGGGATTTAGTGCACCGATCTTTACCGTCAGAGAAGATGGAACAGCGATCGCCTCTGTCACCGTGGTTCGGACTGATGGCAGTGATGGCGCAATCAGTGCAGATGTACTCCTCACCGATGGCACCGCAACTGCACCCGCCGATTACATCAATGAAACCATCTCCATCACCTTTGGCGCAGGAGACACGACCCCTAAAACCGTACCGATTACCATCATCGATGATAGCGAAGTTGAACCGACCGAAACCATCAATTTATCCCTGGAAAATCTCGCCGGTGGTGCAGTATTAGCAACTCAAAATACCGCCATTTTGGAAATTCTTGATAATGACAATCCCCAGAATTTAGAACTCACCCAGGCAACCTATCTAGGAGGTGCCGGAAATGACGAAGCGAGTGCCGTGCGGATTTCTCCTATCGATCGCGCCATTACTGTTGCGGGGAATTTAAATGGGACGGCGCAACTCCTGCGATTTTCCGATCGCGGCGATACCCTCCTGTCGCAAATTGATTTAGGCGGGACTGTCAAGGATTTAGATATCGATCGCGACAGTGGAGAAATCGTCACCGTCGGGGATTTTGGGATTAAATTATTTGACAGTACCGGAACGAACCTTGTCTGGTCCCAACCGGGAACTGTTGATCAGGTAGCGATCGCCAATAATGGTGCGATCGCCACCTTAAACATCGCCACAGATACTGTCTCCCTCTGGAGTGGAACTGGCACTCCCCTCGCCTCCACGACGTTAACGGGTACGGATATTCGTCCCTCGGATATTGCCATCAATCCCCTGAATAATCAAGTTTATGTCACCGGATTCAATCAAGTTTCCAGTACCTTACAAACCCCCTTTATCCGAGGGTTTGATACCAACTTAAATCAGCTTTGGAATACCTGGGATTACAGTACCAATGAAGTCACCTCGCAAAATTTAGGAGCAGATACCCGGGGAGAACGCCTGACTATTGCTGACGATGGCACGCTCTATTTCCTCGGAAAAACCGATGGGGGAAATAACGTTTTTACTCGGGATAGTAATACCATTACCACGAACCTTGGCAGTCGGTTAATTCAGCAGGATGAATATAATAATTTATCCGGCGCTGGCAGTGGGTCATTTACATTTTTTGCTAAAATTGATAGCAATACCGGCATCATTGACCGGGGTCAATTTATCGCCACTCGCCTGAGTAATGGGAATGCCAATAGTTTCAATCCCAATTCCATCGCCGTAGATGAATCCGGAAATGTTTACATTGGCGGTGCTGCTGCTGCCTCTATCCAAAACCGGAATTTAAAAACCATTAATGGGGAACCTGTGGGGAATTATACCCTCGGTGAAATGGCCGTGTTGGGAGTCTCCGCAGATTTTACCACCCGCAAATTCTGGACGCCGTTAACGGAGTCAGGAGATCTCAATGGGTCATCGGGAACAGTCAATTCCTTTGCCGTCGCAGGCGATCGCGCGGTGATTTTCGGAACGGTTAATAATCCAGGAGTTGCCACCACCTCCAATGCCATCAATCCCAATCCATTAGGGGGAACTGATGCCTATTTAGCAACTTGGGTTGTCTAAGCAATTCTAGGATAGGTCAGGAATTAAAAAGGGAGGGACAAGGCAATGTCTTGTCCTTTTTTGATGTGTTCAATCAGGTCAGTGGGACAAGAAAACGGGGTTTTCAAGGTCATTTTATAGCGCGTCTAAATCATTTTGACATAATATAGGAGTGGGAGCATCTCGCTCCCTAGTTGCCGAAAGGGAGCGAGATGCTCCCACTCCTATATGAGAAATTTTCTAATTCCTACAAGACTTGCTATAGGTCAATTGGCAGACATTGGGGTAAGAAACCCGGTTTCTCATCTGGAAACGGATGGCCGATCGGTTTAATAATCAATCCGATAACGCACTAATTTCCTAACATCTTCTAGGGATAATCCTAATTTTTCCACAATAGCTTGTTCAACTGAAGTTACTTCAATGACAGGGAACTCAAATCGCAATTCTGTCAAAGAAGAATCCGCCGTATTAACTTGAACTTCAGTAAAATTTTCTCGCAGATGAATTTCTGCTTCAATACTAATTACCTTGACTTGCAGATAGAGTTCTAAAGATTGATGGGTATTCGATTGTAGGGAATGGTCAATGGAGTAGTTGTTGCTCAAGACGCGATCGGCAGTCCAACTACTCCCCCCCCAAAAGATAACGCCAAGTAGGGGGATGGGTAACCAAAATTCTAATCCCAAAGACTGTAAGAGTTTGAACCATTTAGAGTTAGACATGGGAAACGGTTAAAAAATACGTTGAAGTGTCAAGAGGGGAAGGCATAATGAGGAGGGGAGGGAAAAAGGGGTCTGTTGTTTGCGATTGTGCGATTCCAGGAAAATCCGGAGGATTATTCTATACTGGCAGAGAATCAGGCGATCGCGCAATCCGACTCAGGATGAAAGATGAAGGATGGCAGGGGAAGGACCAGAGGGAGATAGCGGATGAGACTTCTACTCGTGGAAGATGATCCAGAACAACTAGAACCGATTCATGCAATTTTATCCCAAGCTGGACATATTGTGGATGGGGTTGAAGATGGGGAAACGGCACAGTGGTTAATGGAAGAAAAAGAATATGATTTGTTAATTTTAGATTGGATGTTGCCGAAAGTCAGCGGGGTAAGGTTGTGTCAAAATTATCGGCAATTGGGAAAAACTGCACCGATTTTAATTCTAACGGCAAAAGATACCACTCGGGATAAAGTGATGGGATTAGATGCTGGTGCAGATGATTACTTAGTTAAACCTGTAGACTTAGTGGAACTGTTAGCGCGGGTAAGAGCATTAGGACGGCGATCGCCATTGTGGCAGGGAGACAGTCTAACCGTGGGTGAAATCCAATTACATCTGAATACTTTAACCGTCCAACGGGGAAAATCCACCGCGCAACTCTCAGCGCGGGAATTTCAACTGTTAGAATATTTTATGCGCCACCCCTTGCAAATTTTAACCCGAGAGCAGATTGAACTCGCACTCTGGGAATGGGGAAGCGAACCGGAAAGTAATGCTGTCACCACCTTAGTGCGTCGGTTGCGGCAACGGTTACAGGCGATCGCCGCCAGTAATTGGATTGAAACCGTCTATGGGGTGGGATATCGCCTCACTCCAAAGAAGCTAAACTATTGTCTGTAATGTTTAACCGTTCTCGTCGCAATTTAGCTCGCTGGTTTACCCTCTCAATGGGGAGTATTCTGTTTATTTTTTCGGCGGTTTTGTACTCTTTAGAAATCCAGGACAAACTCCAGACCTTTGATCGCGAATTAACGGATAAAGTTAGACTGATGGCCGCGAGTGTGGAATATCGGTTTCAGCGCGGAAGCTGGCATCTCAATTTACAGCACGTCCCCTTACTCGGCAGCAATTCCTTACCTTTAGATAATACCATTGTTTATGCGCGGTGGTACAATGTCGATGGCCAAATCGTGCAATTTATCGGCACTCATCCCCCGCAACACTTAACAATTCCCCCAGGTTTTGTCACCGTTAAACCGGACGAAAATTCTCAAGACTGGTTGCGGCAAGTGACATTTCCCGTGATGCGAGATGGGGTGGCGATCGGGTTTATTCAAGTCGCTACGTCTCTGAAACCCGTGCGACAATTTACCGACCAACTCCGGTTATTTTTAAGTGTGAGTTTACCCATCGCTTTAGCGGCGATCGCATTGACGGGATGGTATTTGGGAGGATTGGCGATGCACCCCATTCGTCAGGCATACGAACAATTGCAGCGGTTTACTGCCGATGCGTCCCACGAATTGCGTGCACCCCTATCTGCGATGTTAAGTAATGCACAAGTTGGATTATTTGCACCCCCAGGTGATTCCCAACGCATCCGCTTAGAAAAAATTGTCGAACTGGCAAAGGGAATGAGTCAGCTTGTCGGTCATTTACTCTTTTTATCCCGGTACACTGGAACCTTATCACCGGAAGTTTTACAAGACATTGATTTAAAGAGTTGGTTGGAGGAGTTGGTCCAGAATTATGTCCCCAAAGCGGATGCGAAGCAGCTTAGAATTTGTACTGAATTCCCCCCTTACCCCGTCCAATTTCAGGCCGATGTAGATTTACTCCGTCAGGCCATATTCAACCTCCTCGATAATGCTTGTAAATATGCATATCAGGGAAATTTAATCTCTTTAAAGTTATTTACAAAACCCCGGATAGCCATCATCCAAGTTGAAGACAACGGTATTGGTATTCCCCCAAAAGATTTACCCCATATTTTTGATAGGTTTTACCGCGTCGATACAGCGCGGACCCGCGCTAATGGAGGGTTTGGTTTAGGGTTATCCATTGTTCAGCAAATTGTCCAAGTTCATGGGGGACGGATTTCTGTGGCGTCGGTCCTGGAGGTAGGAACCACCTTTACTATCGAATTTCCCCTCAAATCTTAGTCTTCACTCCCAGGAATTTAAGACTCCCAGAGTAGGAGGTTTGTTATCTGTCATCGGTAGAATAGTTCTACATTCATCCTTGATCCCTTCATCCCCAGGTTTGTCATTTTTCTGTCACATTCCTAGTGCAATCTGTAAATGGCAACCGCTTGTTTAAGCGACAGATTAGCCAAATCATGCTGGTCTGCCTCTAGCAGGAACCTGCCAGTTCTCGTCATGGTATGGGGTTTGAGTGCAACAATTCCCCCAAGTTTTCTCGTAGAACTTGGGGTACTTTTTCCAGTTTTCTCCCGGGAGACTGGGATACTCTGCTAGCAGCATCTGCACCAACGGCTAAAATCCGTGACTCAAGCGGTTTTGGAAACAATACTGCCACTACATTAACTGTATTAATTGACCAGAGAGTGAGAGGGGTTCAGATTAATGAGCATCGGATCTGTTTATTTATCAATTGGCGATCGCATTCCTGCATTCAACTTGCCATCTCAAACTGGGGAGTTGAAGGAAATTGGTGATTTTGTGGGAAAACCCATGATAATCTGCTTTTTCCCCAGTGCGATTCGCATTGATTGTACTGCACTTCTATCGGGATTGCAGCAGATGCAATCTCAATATCGTCAACTCGGCATAGAATGCGTGGCGATCGGTCCAGATTCCGTGGATTTACATCAGGCGATCGCCGCTCAATATGGATTAACCTTTCCGATTCTTTCTGATGGCGATCGGCAAGTTAGCAGCGCTTATGGTGTAACCGCAGAAACTAGCCTTTATGGAACCACATCTTTAACCTCTACCTATACGACTTTCGTCACAGACAGGAACTATCGAGTTATTAAAATTTATCGCAACTTCGACCCCTTTACTCACGCGCAACAGTTACTGCTGGACGTGAAACCTTTACTTGACCTTGAAGAACCGCGCCAAATTTTACAACAAGCACCCGTGTTACTCATTCCCAATGTTTTAGACCCCGAATTATGCCAGCAACTCATCGAACTCTGGCATACCGAAAATGGTGAATCCGGTTTTATGCGGCAAGTTGATGGAAAAACCGTTGCCTTAATGGATAACAATCACAAAATTAGGCGCGACCATTTTATGCAACCCAGTCCACTCAAAGAGCGGATTAAACAGCTTTTAGGTCGTCGAGTCACCCCAGAAATTTGGAAAGCACATCACTTTAATGCCACCCGCATCGAAGATTTTCGGATTGTTTGCTATGACAGCAGCAAAGGCGGGTTTTTCCGACCTCATCGAGATAATACCACTGCCGGAACTGCACATCGCATCTTTGCCATGACCATTAATCTCAATGCGGGAGAATATGAAGGCGGTTGTCTACGTTTTCCCGAATATGCTCCCCATTTATATCGTCCCAACACCGGCAGCGCCGTGATATTTTCCTGTAGTTTACTTCACGAGGCAACCGATGTCATCGGCGGACGACGCTTTGCTTTATTAAGCTTTTTATATGGAGAAGAAGAAGCACGCCGTCGCGATGCTTATCAACAAGCAACTCAACAAAGTGCAGTCTCTGTGTAAAGAGCAAAGGGACAAAAAACCGGGTTTCTAACCCAATTTTTTGGCAGATTGCTACAGATTTTGTCAAGAAACCCGGTTTCTCTTCCGGTTTCTCTCCCCCCAGACTAGACAAGTTTCACCAGTTTAGGAACTTGCAATCGGGCGATTTCACCCCCTCCTGCTACGCCGTCAGAAGTAAATAACTGCTGCGCGAACTCCGCCACATTGTCAGGACCCGACTGGTGCAAAGCCCGTAAAATTTCTTGACTTTCTGTTATTAATTTTTCTACATCTATGGTATAATATTCAGGGGAATAATATCCTAATCGACTCATCCCTTCTCCCAATAAAATCGCCGCACCTCGCCAGTTTAAATTTCCCAAATGATAAAGCGCCACGGCAATCTGTAACACACCTTGATAAAATTTTTTGTCCGGTTCTACTGCATCCATCCATAAGGCTTCTAAGGTATCGTGGCAGGCATAAAAATCTTGAGCATTAAACTGGTCTACAGCTTGCCAAAATTCTTCAGAAATCCCATCTGTCATTGTATTTGATTCTATAAATTGAACCCCAATTAGAGGCACTCCAAGCTACAGGTTTTCGTAGAATGGAGCGGCTATTTTGGTATTTTATCCCATCAGGCGATCGATGAAAAGTCCCTCCCAAAGTAGGAGCCACCCTACCCCAAGCAGGTCCCCCAGTAAACTTTCCCAGATATCATGCTGTATTTTTGGACAGAACTATTGTAATCTAGACAACAGCGATGCGATCGCC
>NZ_JAFLQW010000368.1 GCF_017313335.1 Phormidium pseudopriestleyi FRX01
CAAATATCTTAAGAAAGGTAGCGGCGACACTGGGATTTAATCTTAGTGGAGTCAGTAGGGGTGCTTTGACTACGCCCTTAAGGTTCAGATTCTGGACTCTTAAAGAATCCCACGCTCTAAAGAGCGTGGGAGTGTCAATATGAGGCAATCTTCTTAATGGGCGGATTGTGAAGGGTGAAAAAATCTGGTCTTAGGGAATCGATTCCCCAAGGCTTGTGGGGAGTCCTCCATACCCAAACGGCATCCAGTCTGTTGCCCTCCCTAAACCAAAACTCCACTTGTTTAAGGGACCCCAAAGCCAAACCTCCCTCTAACTTTTCTCGATGATATGGCACGGATTGAATGAGTGTCTTTTTTGTTTAATTCTTACCCGTCAAACCCCAATTTTTATGTTGCTATTTAAACCCGAAGATTGTTTAATTTTAGTGGTAGATGATGTCAGACAAAATCTCCAGGTCATTGGTGAAATATTAGAAGTGGCAGGGTATGAAACTACTTTTGCCCCTAGCGGTCAACAAGCTTTAGCTCGGGTGAAAAGCGCCCATCCGGATCTGATTCTTTTGGATTTGATGATGCCAGAAATGAGCGGACTAGAAGTCTGTGAAATTTTAAAAAAAGACCCTAAATTTAGTGAAATACCGATTATCTTTTTAACCGCTAGTAATGAGGTAGACAATTTACTACAAGCTTTCAAAAAGGGAGCCAATGATTATATTACGAAACCTTTTCGGTCTGAGGAAATCTTAGTCAGGATTGAAGCCCAGTTAACCAATCAAAAACTTAAGAAAAAGCTAGAAGAAAAAAATCAGGAACTTGAAACTGAAATCGGGGTTCGGCGACGGACAGAAGAAGCCCTGCAACAGGCGATAGAGTTAGCGAATGCGGCTAATCGAGCTAAAAGTAGCTTTCTCGCAAACATGAGCCATGAGTTACGGACGCCTCTAAATGCGATTCTCGGGTTCACTCAATTGTTAACCCATAGTTCTAACTTAACTCTTGAACAAAAAAATAATTTAGGCATTATTTATCGCAGTGGAGAACATCTCCTTAACTTAATTAATGAAATTTTAGATTTATCTAAGCTAGAAAATTATAACGATAATGTGCCGATTAATTCGACTGAATTTATCTTGAAAGATATGTTGGTCGAACTGGAAGAGATGTTTCGCCTCAAACTCCGTGAAAAAGGGTTGAAGCTGGACATTATCGTAGAGAACCGGGTTCCCATCGCCATTGAGAGCGATCGCCTCAAACTCCGGCAAATTTTAATCAACCTTTTGAGCAATGCGATTAAATTCACCCCATCGGGAGGAATTAAATTGCGTGTAAATGCTATCCTGGACCCGGAAAAAACATTTTTAAGTTTTGAAATAACCGATACCGGCAAAGGGATTAGTTCCGAAGAACTCAGCAAGCTATTTCAGCCTTTTGTACAGACGGAAACGGGCATAGCAGCGGCAGAAGGGACGGGACTTGGGTTAGTGATTTGCCGTAAATATGTACGCCTGTTAGGGGGCGAGATTACGGTGAGTTCTGAACCCAATGTGGGAACAACCTTTAATTTTCAAATTGCCGTTAAGCCTGTGGAATCAACGGACCACTCCGGAGGGCAAACTTGGTCCCCACGAGTCCTGGCGATCGCCCCCAATCAACCCCCCTATCGGATTTTGGTGGCTGATGACCAAGCCACTAACCGGGAACTGCTGACTACGATGCTTTCATCCGTGGGATTTGAGGTGAGAGAAGCCACAAATGGACAAGAAGCTGTTGAAATTTACAACAGTTTTGCACCCCATTTAATCTGGATGGATCTGCGAATGCCCATCCTGGATGGATGCGAAGCTACCCAAAAAATTAAAACAAATTGTCAAGGGTCACTCCCCATAATTATCGCGGTGACTGCCAGTGTTTTTGAGGAGGATAAAGCGGCTATTTTATCCGCTGGCTGCGATGATTTTTTGATTAAACCCATTCAAGAGTCCACAGTTTTTGAAAAAATTTCTAAGCACTTGGGAGTTTCCTACGTTTACGAAGAAATGACCTATATTTTAAGCGAAAAATTGCGCTCAATAGAAAATCAATGGAACAATTTAGGAAAATTATCCACTTCCCTGATTTGTGATCTCGAATATGCGACTTTAGCCCTTGATGATGAACGACTCAATCGCCTGGTTTCAGAAATTCCCTCAGAATGCGGCGAACTAGAGCAAATTATTCGAGATTGCCTAGAAAATTTTGATTATCATACCATTTTGGAAGCGATTAAATCCGTTAAGTCTGAACGATTTGCTCACTCCCACCTCTCTAGCGAATGGATTGTTCAGATGACTCAGGCTATCTACAAGGCTGATGCCAGTGAGATTCAGCAACTGATTGCTCAACTCCCACCGCAAAATAGGACCTTAGCAGAACAATTAGAATATTATTTAGCGCATTTAGATTATCAAAATATTCTCCGGGCGATCGCCGAGCTTGAGGAAGCCCCACCCCCGAATTAATTTCATCATTTCGGGGTGCATCCGATGTTTGGACAGTCTGCCCTCATCCCCCGGAACCCCTTGTGGGGAATCCCACCCACCACATTCGCACCCAGTTTTAACGCTTCTTCCAGCAATTCTTCCGTCTGGACCTCTCCATAAATGCTATCTTGGGGGAACGCCACCACTTGCAACGTGACCCATTCTTGAATCGCCTCTCTCACTTCTAACATGGCCTGTAACGCGGTGAGGTCTGAGGGACTCACATCCAGATGGGTGCGAACGAATAACACCCCCTGGGATGCCAATTGTTTCAAGGTTGCGATCGCCCGTTTCGTGACATCCTCCCGGGTCAATTTGGGCTTGCGTTCCCCCCAAATTTGAATTCCCTCAAATAACGTGCCGCTTTGATTAAACCGGGGTTCTCCAGGGGTTAAAGCGGAATCTAAATGAATGTGAGATTCGACAAATGGGGGACTAACCAGGTGTCCCTGAACATTGAGTTCGCGAGGGGCATCTCCGGACAAGTGGGGGGCGATCGCTGTGATCATCCCCTGGTCAACCTGAAGATCTACCTGTTCCCCAGTTAG
>NZ_JAFLQW010000436.1 GCF_017313335.1 Phormidium pseudopriestleyi FRX01
GCAAAAAGTAGAAAAGTAACCGCAATGGCAGCGTCGCAAGACAGTTGTTTTGAGCGTCTAGAGGCACTTTGACAATGCCTTTGAAGATTACCTCGGTAGTCTACTCAAGAATCTCAGTGTCTTTAGACCTGAGAGTGTCAAAAGATGTCCTGGTGGGGCCAGCTTGGGGTCCCAGACCGAGGGAATGGAAATCATACAGGTATTCCCCGGTTCGGTGAGGTCGCGATCGCCATCATGAACCACCATAGATGTCCTGTCAATCCGGTTAATCCTTCGGCTTTGATCCCCAGGTGCAGGTGCATAAAGCTATCTAGAACCGGGGTTTCTAAGGCTTGACGGCGATAAGACCCCCGCAGGTGTTCCGGTGGGAGCAGCATCGGTATAGGTATCCCAAATTGTAGCATTGGAAATGACAATGGGTGCCTTGAGTATTGTGCCATTTCGCAACCTCACCCCGGTGACTCGCCCGGATCCGACTAAAATGCGCTCCATATAAGCATTCAGGCGCAGTTCTCCGGACCATCGGGTTAATCCCCGCACCAGGGCCTCAATCATGGCGGTACTCCCGCCAATCGGATAATCGATGGCGCAAAGACTGCGTTCCCCGAACATAAATGCGACTTCTGGGGCGATCGTGCCGTGAGCTTTGAACCCGGAGAGTAAGAAGCATCTCTTGTCGATTAAACGCCGCACGAAGGGGTCTTTACACATCGCGATCGAGGATTTGACCCACGGACCCTTGAATCTCCCGAATATGGGGGAGTAATTGGAGCAAGGCGGGCCAGTATGACAGCAGGACGGGTAGCACCTTGCGATCGCTTCGCAAGATTAAAGTCGGAATGCCTTTGAGGGCGTCATACAAAGACAACATCCGCCGTTCAAACCGCTGGAGTTCTTGGGCTCCGGTGGGGGTAATGGCGGCAATTTCGGCCCGATAGCGATCGCAATTGCCGTAAATGGGCAGGGTAATGTCCCCTAAGTGATAATGTCCCAATGGGTCATAGGCGATGGTTTGCACCGATTCTCCCAAAAGTTCCAGGACTTGGCGCAAGGGGTTTAGGCTATGGGAATCTCCCAGTCCACAGTAAAAAGAGGGTACAGTCGTCGAAGTGAAATCCCTGGCGATCAAACATAAGCGCTGCACCTGATGGCGATCGCATGACTCTCACAAACAATTACGCGCTTGCCATACCGAGCGAGTAAGGCTGCTGTGACTAACCCGCCAATGCCACTCCCGATGGCGATCGCATCATACTCTGTCATCTGCCTGTTCTCCCTGGACTATTCACTCACGGTTTAATTAATGGGCGATCGGTTTAATTCTGCACATCCCCATTCGGCATCGTCGTCTGGCTAAATATCGCCCCGGCAGTATTAGCGCCGCTCATTTCGGCTCGAATTAAACTGGCTTTAGTCAAATTAGACCGCATTAAATTCGTTCTCGCCAAATATGCCTCACATAGATTCGCCTCATTCAAGAGCGCATGAGACAGATTCGCCCGACTTAAATCCGTCCGGGATAGATTCGCCCGGGTTAAATTTGACCCCGATAGGTTGGCTTTCCCCAGTTTGGCATCAGTTATGATCGCCATATCCAGTTTAGCTCCCTCCAAATTTGCCTCACCCAACTGCGATCGTTCCAGCTTGACATTTGTCATACAAGCCCCGCTCAAATCTACATAAGACAGATTGGCATCACTCAGAAACCCTCCGTTAACAATTGCTGAGGCCATTTTTGCCCGTTCCAAATTCGCCCCGCGCAAGTTCGTTTCGGTGAGATTTGCCCCAGTTAAATCCGCCTTCGTCAAGTCCGCACCGCTGAGGTTGACCCCGCGCAAATCCGCACCCCGTAAATCCGCTCCCCGCAAGTTGGCCGCACTGTATATCCGCCGTTCCTCCCGGAAGTTGGCCCCGCGCAAACAGGCTCCGCGCAAACAAACCCCGCTTAAGGTTGTTCCGCGCAAATCTGCATCGCTGAGGTTTGCATCCAGTAGGTTGGCTAAATTGAGGTTCGCTTTGCGAAGATCTGCACCTTGGAGGGTCGCCCCATGCAGGTCCGCATCGCTAAGATTCGCACCGGAGAGATTGGCTTGATTGAGGTTAGCACCACCGAGTTTTGTACTGACTAAGTAGGCTGCACTTAGGTTGACTCGGCTCAAGTAGGCAAAAATCAGGTCCGCTCCGTGGAGGTCCGCTCCCCGTAATTTCGCCCCAATCAAATCCGCTCCTCGAAGGTTCGCACCCCAGAGACTGGCTCCGTTAAAATTAGTTTCTCCGGCTGTATAGCGCCGCAATAATTCTTCGACATTCATCAACATTATCCCTCTTTCCCCGCTTTTTCCCCTGACATTAATCCCTGAATTTAGGCTGGCTTTTGTTTATCCCGATTGGTCTTTAAGAGGTCGAGTTATCTTCTCGTTCAATGGGTTGGTTTCTTTCGGCTTCTTCTAAGTTTATCAGAAGTTCTAGGAATTGAGAAGTAGCCTGTTTGACTTGAGTGATAAAATCTCCCATTGTTTCATATTTGACTGAAATTCCGTCTTCAATGTCCAGGGGTTCGAGTTCGTCGCTAATTTCCTGTTCGAGATGATTTAAGCGATTTTCAATAAATTGCACAATTTCTTCCACACTTTGGTTGACTTTAAGATTTAGTTTTTTCTCCAGTTCTTGTTTTTGTTGAACTGGATCGATTTTTTTGAGGCCACTTAACGAAAATTTGCGATCGCTGCCGTTCAGAGTCCCGGAATCCGCACAAATGGGCGGTAACACTTCGCTCAACATCCCACTATTTTCGTCACCTTGTTCTAGAATCTCACTGTAATCGTTATCATCTTCATCCGGAATGAAGCCGTGACTAGCGCTGCTGTTTTCTTCGGTTCCCTGTATCCGAGGTGCAGCATTCCAGCGATCGCTCCCCGGAGCGAGGGTGTCCGGGAGGGGGGGCAGTTTTCCGATTGGGGAATATAACGGTGTCATATATTGCACAATCACCCCAGCAGATTGATAGTTTTCATCCGCTTCCGGGAGGTTTTTTGCGGTTTCATATAAGTGAGATTCGAGAGCTTCAACACTGGGACAGAGTTCATAAATTTGCTGTAACAGTTCATCAAGCTGGATTTTTTTTAAGTTGAGCCAGTCTTCATCCCGATTAAATTCAAACAGGCGATCGAGTGCCGAGAATATGAGGATTTTTGCCCGTAATGGACTCGTGTGCTGAACGACTTTGAGCCGCAAATCAAAGATTTTTTCGCGGGTGATGGGACCAAGTGATTCAGGCGGAGTCGGCAGGTCAAAGTCAGTTTCATTGGTGAAATCAGAAACAATGACCAGGGTGTTTGCTAGATCCGGAGGTTGTGGAAAATTCGATAGTCCGGACTGGGTTGAACCATCTTCATAAAATTTACCTAGCGTGGAAATTAAAAGTTTAGCAACTAAGGCATATTGTTGCGGTTTATTAATATTGCTGACAATTCCATCTAAAGAAAATTTAAGATTATCTAAAGTTCCGGTTGCTTCGCAGACTTCAATAATTAGGTCCCGTAAATTCCAATCTGCCAGTAAGTCCGCATTATTTTCCCATGTTCCCTGACAGAGACAAAGCATTAATTTTTTAATGCGCGTTAGATTGGCTTCCTGCTCTAAGTTGCGAATGGTTTCATCGAGCAACTGTAAATTTTTCATGTTGGTCTCCAGATCTGTATTGCCAATTAAGGACTGAGGTTGACTGGGAAAAGAAGCTACAGACAAAGGGTTACTGTTACTTATTAAACCATGAGATGGAGGGGGACTAAAGATTTTTTCAATTTTCTCAAGGGACAGTTCCCTTGGATGGGCGATCGCCTCTTCTCTAACCCGAGAGAAGGGGTCTGGGGTATCCGTAACCATGAGGGGAGAACACCCGGTTTCTCTGGGATAAATTGCCGTAAAAGTCCCCACTATCGCTGCCTTTAACTGGGTTTCTGAACCGGAATATTTTTGAGAGTACCGACGGGTTAGGTCAATGAGGGGTTTTACCCCTATGGATCCTAAAAACCCCCGAGAGTTATCTGTGGTGATCACTCTTACAATGCGATCGCAACCCCACCGCAGTAGTCAGACAATTCCACTCGCTCTATAGATTATCATTAACCGGAGTGGCGGGAGCTAAAATCTGAACCCAATCTATCGACGCGCAGCAATTTTGACCGATATTGGTATTATTGTCCCAACATTTCCTCTCCCACCGAACC
>NZ_JAFLQW010000648.1 GCF_017313335.1 Phormidium pseudopriestleyi FRX01
GCATCGTGAATCGCTTGCCATAAAGGAATTAACTCAGTCCCGCTGAGGTCGCTACTTTTATACTCCTTGACGGCCTCTTCTACTTCCTTTTGAGTATGCAGATGCGGCACGGTTTGGTTATCAGATGACATAAAACAACCTCTACTAATCAAACTAACGACTTATGATTGAGGGATGGGTTGTGAATCAATGGGTAATTCTTCACCGATTCCTGGGCCATCCTGTTTCAAGGAAAGGGGGATATGCATGAACGCCTAAAACCCCTAAATCATAGCACCCCATTCTAACGGGCATATCCCTCTGTGATCAGGATAAAGTTACGGTTGAATGGGGACTCACCGATTTGATTTTATTGTAATCAAATTTCCTTGAAAAAAGGATTAACTGTTACATTTTTTCGCAATGTGCGGCAAAAAATACATAAAAATTTAATAATTAGAAAGTCATAACGTTAACCTTCTGTTTTCCCAGTGCTTGTCCTTTAGCTAGATTAGCCCCGATCGCCCTGCGCTGTGGAGGTGCTAACAGCGGATAGAGGATTTTAGCGCAAGTGAGACTAATCTTGAGGGAGGGACTGTAATTTTGTGCTGCGGCAAACGCTAAAACGCCAATTTCTCCAGCATAGCTGGTATCAAAGCCGAGCAAACAGTGGAAAATATCGTGAGTCACTGCATAGCGGAGGGCGAAGACATTCCGTTGGGCGATCGCCTCGAATTCGGGGCTGACATTAAAGGGTTTGAGTCGATTGCTTGTGAGATATTTCGCATACTCGCGCCCGAAAGTACCCGGGGGATACTGTAACAATTGTTCGACATTAATCTCGGGATAGTATCCTGCTACCCCTGCCAGTCTTCCGGCCAGATTCGGAGTAGCTTTCGCCCCCAAAGCATCGGCCTTTAACAGAGCAAAATCGCCGAATTTACCTGATTTCTGGTACAGTTGAAAGGCGCGATAGAGCGGTTTAACCTGAATACCCATAGCGGGGAAACCAAGAGATAGACTACTACTATTCTAATCAAACTCAGCCCAAGTGGGCAACCTGAGTCCACCGGGCGATCGCCCCAGAAGAATCCTTCAGAAATTATACTTTTTGTAAATTGGAGTAAAAGCGCGGTCACCTCTGGAGTAAAATTGGTCTAAAACAAAACAACCCGCCCTATAGCGGTTCTAAATGATTAGGCGAATGGACCCTCACCCCTTTCTCGTCGGCGGCCCAAAGCGGGAGAGGCCTGTCCTGAGCTCTGAGCCCTGAGCCCTGAGCCGGTCGAAGGGTCGAAGGGTCGAAGGGGGACGGGGGTGAGGTGTCAAACTGCTGCAAGACTGGCTATATACCCAGAGCACTCGTATGAGGAGACGCCGAGTCCGGAAACCAATATAGTAACTGATACAAATCCTTAGAATCATGAAAATCATTCTAGTTGAAGATGACGAACCCGCGAGTGCCGCGCTTTCCGTTGCCTTGAGAAAGCAGAACTATAGCGTAGAAGCGGCAGCAGATGGGGAAACCGCCCTAGAACTGGCAACAATCTTGGAGTGCGACCTAATTTTACTTGACTTAGTAATTCCCAAACTTGATGGCATCAGCTTGTGCCGGAAACTGCGGGAACAAGGATATCAAAAACCCATCCTGCTGCTGACGGCGAAAGATTCCCCCCAGGATATTGTTACGGGGTTGGATGCGGGGGCGGATGATTATGTCGTCAAACCTTATAATCTTTCCGAACTGATGGCGCGGATTCGGGCCTTGCTGCGACGGGGGACGATGCCAGTTACTGAGACATTAACCTGGTTAGATCTGTGCTTAAAGCCCGTCTCTGGGGAGGTTACCTGGAATGGGCAATCCTTGGGGGTGACGGCGACAGAATATAAGCTCTTGGAACTGTTTTTAAGAAATCCGCAACGGGTGTTTAGTCGAAGCGCCATTATCGATCGCCTCTGGTCCTTTGATGATTCCCCCACCGAAAATGCCGTTACCGTTCATATAAAAGACTTGCGGCAGAAATTCAAAGCGGTTGGCATTGACAACGACCCCATTGAAACAGTATATGGATTAGGGTATCGACTCAAACCGGCAACGGAGGCAAATCCCGCGACCCCCGAAGCTGAAACTGCCCCAAAGCAGAAGACTCCCACCCCGGTCAAAAAATTACAAGCGATCGCCTCCATTGCCCAGATTCTGGAAAAATATCGACCCCGGTTAAACCAACAAATTGCCTTATTACGGCAAACCTACAACGCCCTAGCGGACGGGGAACTCACCGACGAACTCCAGGAACGAGCCATCCAGGAAGCCCATAAATTGGCCGGTTCCCTGGGTCCCTTCGGCTATTTAGAAGGCTCCAACCTGGCCCGAAAAATTGAATACCTGCTGATGTTACCCACTCCCCTAGGTGCGTCAGAAACCCGCCAGTTGGAGCAGCTAACCCGAGCTTTAAGCGAAGAACTGACCAAACCCCCCACCGAGATCAGCCTAGAAGTCCCTTCCCCGGCCAAAGCGCGGACCCTGCTGATCGTTGACTCCGATCGCGCGATCGCCACCACCCTCAACTCCCAAGAGGCGAACCTGGGAATGGGGGTAGAAACCGCGCACACCCTGAGCGAAGCGCGTCAAGCGATCGCCCGGAGGACTCCGGACCTGATCCTCCTGGATATCGCCTGTCCCGAAACCAGCACCTCCCCCGGGGAAAAAGCGGGACTGCGATGGTTACAGGAAGTCACCCACCAATTTCCCACCCTGCCGATTCTGGTTTTTACCGCCCTGGATAACCTTGCCGATCGCGTCGCCGTGTCTCGATGCGGAGGACGGGGATTTTTGCTCAAACCCGCCACCCGCGACCAAATTTTAAAAGCGATCGCCCAAGTCCTCCCCCCCAAAGCAACCCCAGAAGCCAAGGTCCTGATCGTCGATGACGACCCTGCCGCCCTCGCCGTCATGAAAGAACTCCTGCAACCCTGGGGACTCGAAGTCACCACCCTCGACAATCCCGAAAAATTTTGGGAAATTTTGACCGCCGTCACCCCGGACCTGCTTATTTTGGATCTAGAAATGCCAAAATTTAATGGCATTGACCTCTGTCAAGTGGTGCGACAAGATCCCGACTGGGGGGACCTGCCGATTTTAGTCGTCACCGCTCATACCGATGCTCAATCCCTGCGGCAGGTATTCGCCGTAGGCGCTGATGATTTTATTGGCAAACCAATTGTAGGGCCCGAATTAGTCACACGAATTACCAGTCGGATCGAACGCGATCGCTTTCGGCAACAACTGGAAGCCCTCAAACACAAAACAAAGGAAAAGCAGCCATGAACGGCATTTCCGACTGGGATAAAAGCCAAGCACAACTAATTGCCGAACTCGAAGAACTTCGCCGGGAAATGGCCACGGATATCACCGATCGCAAACAAACCGAAGCCAGGCTGCAACAAACCAATCTGGAACTCGAAACCCTGGTCAAGGAACGCACCGCACAACTGAGCGCACTCACCGATCGCCTGCAACAGGAACTGACCGAACGGCAAAAAACCGAGCAACTCCTGCAACAACAAGCCCAGTTGTTAGATTTAGCTCACGATCCGATTCTCACCCGAGACCTCCAGGGTCGGATCACCTTCTGGAACCGGGGCGCGGAACGAATGTATGGCATTTCCAAATCCGAGGCGATCGGGCAACTGTCTTACGAATTACTCTCCCCCCAATTTCCCCAACCCCGGGCTGAAATCGAAGCCGAACTCCTAGCAGTGGGATACTGGGAAGGGGAAATTACCCATACCCTACCCCACGGCCAACCGTTAATCGTGGCTTCGCGCTGGGTCTTGCAGTACGATGAATTTCAAAAACCCCGGCAAGTCCTGGAAATTAACAACAATATTACCCTCCGTCAACAAGCCTCCGCCGACCTGCGCGAAAGTGAGTCTCGGTTCCGTCAGTTGGCGGAAAATATTCGAGATGTTTTCTGGAGTGCGGATGTGATCCACAACCAACTCATTTACATCAGTCCGGCTTATGAAAAGATTTGGGGTCGCCGCTGTGAAACGCTGTATCAGAACCCGAACGACTGGCTGAATGCCATTCATCCCGAAGATCGTCCCCGAGTGGAACAGGGGATGAGTCAAAAGTATTTAAATGGAGAATATGACCAAGAGTATCGGATTTTGCTCCCCGATGGTTCCTTGCGCTGGATTCATTCTCGGGCCTTTCCGATTCGGGATCAGGCAGGGAAATTAGTCACAGTGGCGGGATTGGCAATGGATATTACCGATCGCAAAACTACACAACGATCGCTACAAGCCTCTCAAGCGCGATTAGCTGGATTGGTGGAAATTGCCCGCGATGGGATTATTTCCGTGGATGGCAATCAACGGATTACCCTATTTAATCAAGGTGCAGAACGCATTTTTGGCTATCGTGCAGGGGAGGTTTTGGGTCAACCCTTGGACCTGCTGATGCCTAGTCGCTTTGTCAGGTCTCACCGCCTGGAAGTCGAGAATTTTGGCAAAACCTCGGGTCGCGCACAATCGATGGGAGAGCGTACCGAAATCACCGCTCTTCGTTCCGATGGGACGGAGTTTCCGGCAGAAGCATCGATTTCTAAGTTGGAGGTTGATGGGGAACAAATTTTTACGGTAATTTTGCGTGATATTAGCGATCGCAAGCGCACCGAAGCGGCTTTATCTCAACTGGCGGCGATTGTAGAGGATTCGGAGGATGCGATTTTTAGCAAAACCCTGGATGGGACCGTGGTCAGTTGGAATGCCAGTGCTCAAAAGTTATTTGGGTACTCTGCGGCAGAGGCGATCGGTCAGTCGATTTTGACCCTGATTGTACCCAGCGATCGCCAGTCTGAGGAACGCACGCTGTTGGAGAAAATTGCCCAGGGTGAATCGGTCCAACAGTATGAAACCGTGCGACTTGGCAAGAATGAGACCCCCATTCATCTAGCCTTGACAATTTCTCCGGTGAAAGATGGTCGGGGAAAGATTATCGGGACCTCCACCATCGCCCGCGACATTAGCGATCGCCATCAAATTGAGCGGATGAAAAATGAATTTATCTCGATTGTTTCTCACGAAATCCGCACCCCCCTCACTTCGATTCGTGGGGCGATCGGACTGCTTGCCAGTGGGATGTATCAAAATAAGCCCGAACGAGTCCAGCGAATGCTACAAATTGCCCTCACGGACAGCGATCGTTTGGTGCGTCTGGTGAATGATATCCTGGATTTAGAACGTCTGGAGTCTGGTCGTCTGGAATTAGTCAAGGAACGCTGTGATGCAGCCAATGCGATCGCCCAAGCGGTAGAAGGTCTTCAGGCGATCGCCGACAAAGAAGAAGTCCGCTTCTCCTTACCCTCGAACACCGCCACCGTCTGGGCCTCTCCCGATGCCCTTCAGCAGATTTTGACCAATTTGCTCAGTAATGCCATTAAATTTTCTCCCCCTCAAAGTATCATTACCCTGACCGTTCAATCCCAATGGCAAGGGGTTCTATTCGCCATCAGAGATTCCGGTCGAGGCATTCCACCAGATAAACTAGAGATAATTTTTAACCCTTTCCAGCAGGTAGATGCCTCCGACTCTCGTCAAAAAGGGGGAACCGGCTTAGGGTTGACCATTTGTAAGCGCATCGTCCATCAACATGGAGGCCGCATCTGGGTCGAAAGTACCCTGGGTGAGGGAAGTACCTTTTACTTTACCCTGGACGATCCTCCCAGTTGATATCGGGGATCGGGGCTGATCCAAAATCCCGGTATCAACAGTCGTTTTTATCGAGTCGCCGCCTTCGGCAGGCTTCGTCCCTGTAGCCAGACCCTTGAGGGTGCCGATTTTTATCGACTTTGACAACCGAATTCCGGATCAGATCCCTTTGAGCAAGTGCGGATCCAGAGGCTATAGCATTCCTAAATGATTTATAACATCTGTCTTCTCCCCTCTCCCGTTCTGGGCCGCCGACGAGAAAGGGGTGAGGGCATTCCACAACTGATAAAGGATCGGATATATAGCTTGTTCTAAATGATTTATGACATATATAGCTCCCCTCTCCCCCTTTGGGCCGCCGACGGTTGGGGGTGAGGGCATTCCACAACTGATAAAGGATCGGATATATCACTTCATACCCGTTCCCGTCATTGATAAATTTCCCTTAACTCTTTGATTTAGAAGTGTTATATTAAACCGCTCAATCACTCATGAATCCAGGGGAGAAGCGATCGCCTCTTTCCTGAGAGGAACCGGGTTTTTGTCTTCAAATGATGACTTCCAAAGGCCAAATCTAGATTAAACTCCGGGTTAGCGATCCCCATACTGGACTGGTTTGATAAAATTCAGTGATTGACAAATTCTCCTGGATCATAGAGAATCCTTTATCGGAGGGTTCTAGGTAATCTATAGCTCATTACCTAGACTGCATTAGGGTTCGGATATAAGCTCCAAAATAAAGTGTTTCAGGGGTAGCACAGTGAATATATAGCAGCTCCTTTATCAGTTGTGGAATGCCCTCACCCCCAACATAAGGCGGCCCCCTTTGGGCCGCCTTATGTTGGGGGTGAGGGTCCATTCACAAATTCATTTAGGATTGCTATAGAAAAAAATCGAGAAAGCCGTCAGGGTTTTTTCTGATCCCATCGACTTAGACAATCTAGCCCCTCTGATCCCAATTTAAACCCAGTTGATTGCCATTTCCCTAATATTTATTTAACTTAGAGGTGGCTGTGAATGAGAAACTAATTTTAGTAGTTGATGATGAAATTACAGTTCGAGAGGTGGTGCAAATTTGCTTAGAAGACCTCGGTGGATGGCAAGTGTTATTAGCGCCATCGGCTCAAGATGGTTTAAAGCTGGCTGCTACGGCTCAACCGGATGCGATCGTTTTGGATATTTCCATGCCAGGAATGGATGGCTTTGCTTTTCTCGATCGCCTCAAAAAAAACCCCCATTCGCAGTCAATTCCGGTAGTTTTATTGACCGCCAAAGCACTTTGGTTTACCCAACATCAGCTTGAGCAGCTAAAAGTCGCTGGTGCTATTTCTAAACCATTCAATTCTATCACCCTATCCCAGACGATCGCCACGATGCTGGGGTGGGAATAACCAGATCACGGATATCTTCTTCCGGGGAGTTCCTCTGTCCGTCTTTATTAGTTCTTTATATTTTCTTGATACTCTCTTCAGGGATTCATTCCCGGCTGTAACGATTCAACAAGTTAGAGATCCAGGACCTGCTGAAGACTTACCCAGAAACCCGATAAAATGTAGGGGTGATTCGCTCTCTCAACCCGACATCATGAGGTTGCGCTCTTAAATCAGAATAATGTGTAAGTCCTGCTGCCTTCTTTTATGCATGAACGATCGCTCATGTTTATAATTGAGGATGCACCCCAGAAAACAGCTTTGACTACCCCCTGTTTTGAGTCTGAAAGAGTCGAGCATTAGTCATGAAACCCTAGGGTATTCCCTCTACTGTACCGACATCCTCCCAGCGATCGCCTGTGGAATTTGCTCAGAACTCTATCAAATTTTTGCTGGGCACAGAGGTTTAATGATCGCCATTTCTGATATTTCTTTAACCCAAAAACTTTACGAAAGCAGTAATTCTGAAGTCTATCGTGGTGATCTGCAAGCATCGGGACAACCTGTGATTGTGAAAAGTCTTATAAATGCTTATTCCTCCCCAGAACGCTTGGGGTGGTTTTGGCGCGAATATGAAGTGACGCGATCGCTAAATTTACCCGGAATCCCCCAAGTCTATGAGTTCAGCAACGAGGGCAATAGTCCATTTTTTCTCCTAGAAGATTTTGGGGCAGAATCCTTAAATCGGTTAAAAATTGCCGAAAAAATGGAACTCCTGGATTTTTTGAACTTAGCCATTGCCATCACTGAAATTATTTCACAAATCCACGAAAAAATATCATTCATAAAGACATTAACCCCAGTAACATTGTCTTAAATCCCCAGACTGGAACAGTTAAAATTATCGATTTTGGGATTTCAGGGGTGTTATCCCAGGAAAATCCGAGTTTCCAAAATGCCAATCGTCTCGAAGGCACCTTATCCTATAGCAATCCTAAATGATTTATGACATATATAGCTCCCCTCTCCCCCTTTGGGCCGCCGACGAGAAAGGGGTGAGGGCATTCCACAACTGATAAAGGAAAAGCTATATATGTCCCCGGAACAAACCGGGCGGATGAATTGCTGCATTGACTATCGCACGGATTTTTATTCCCTGGGAGTCACCTTTTACCACCTCTTAAGTGGAACCCTCCCTTTTCAGAGTGAGGACCCGATGGAATGGGTCCATAGTCATATTGCCAAACCGCCAATTTCTCTGCAAACTGTTAAACCCCAAATTCCGGCCACCCTGTCTAACGTAATTGCCAAATTAATGGCTAAAAATGCCGAAGAACGCTATCAATCGGGATGGGGATTGAAGGCAGATTTAGAAGAATGTTTGCACCAGCTTCAGACCGAAAACACCATCAGAACTTTTAATCTGGGACAGCCTGACCGGTTCGGACCGATTTCATTTACCCCAACAGTTGTATGGACGCGAGGCTCAAATTCAGACCTTATTGGAAGCATTCGATCGCACTGCTGAGGGGAGTCGGGAACTGATTTTCGTGGCGGGATATGCCGGGGTGGGTAAATCCGCTTTAGTCCGAGAACGGTATAAACCCGTCGCCGCCAAGACGAAGGCACATCTGGAAACAGAATTCCCCAACCTGATCACGATCGCCCTGGACAATCTAACTGCTGACGATGTTGCCGACTTAATAGCAGCTACCCTGCATTCCCCTCAATCCTTGGTGCAACCCCTAGCGGATTTAATCTATGCAAAAACCCGGGGTAATGCTTTTTTCACCCTAGATTCAACCAGCAGCAAACCGGAATTAGTGTTGGATTTAGTTAGTGTTTTAAAATCCTCAGCAGCCCTGACTCGGGAAATAGAAATCGATAAGCTGCTGGGGGCATTAATGAAAATTTTGATTGAAAATGCCGGGGCGCAAAAAGGCTATTTAATTGGAGAAGAAAACGGGGAATGGATTGTTCAAACTGCCATTGATGAAAATCTGGTAACGACTCAACCGGGAATCCCCTTGAATGCCGTAGAAGAGGAAACCGGCGATCGCCGCTTACTGTCGGCGGCGATCATTCGCTATGTGATTCGGACAAGGGAGACGGTGACCCTGAACGATGCTACATCCAAGGGGTCATTTCGAGGCGATCGCTACATTCAGACTCACCAGCCGAAATCCATCCTCTGTATGCCCATTTTAGACCGGACTAAACTCAGTGGGATTATCTATCTGGAGAATAATCTCATTTCCGGAGCATTTCCCAGCGATCGCCTAGAAGTTTTAAAGTTTTTATCAGTACAGGCGGCTATCTCTTTGGAAAATGCCAAACTCTATACCTCCTTACGCCAAAGTGAAAGCAAATTCTACCAATTTTTAGAAGCCCTCCCCATCGGAATTTCCGCCCTAGATTCTACGGTTCAATTTCATTAGGGAACTCCAAAAAATAAAATATCCAAAACCC
>NZ_JAFLQW010000404.1 GCF_017313335.1 Phormidium pseudopriestleyi FRX01
GGCGGGGGCAGTTTCTGGGGATACGATTAAGAGATATGTTGAGAACCAAAAAACTAAGTAATTGGTTAGCTACGTACCTACGCTAACCCCCTTATATCCCACGGCTAAAGCACGTGGGTTTTACGGCGTTTTCTATAATTTACGAGAAACAGACCCGGATCGATTTGAACTGATAACCGATACTCTGTCTGCTGCCTTTCCTAGTTTTGAAAGTTTGAGTTTTCCCCCAGTAGCAGCAGGCACATTGGCATTGACTTGGAAAGATAAAAATTTTTCGCACCCCCTTTATATGCATCAGCTTTCCGAGGGGACTGTGCGGTTTTTGTGGTTAGTCACCCTGCTGCAAAGTCCGAATTTAACTGCTGTCACATTAATTGATGAACCGGAAGTCAGCTTGCATCCAGAATTGTTACGATTGCTGGTGGATGTCATGCGAGAAGCATCGAAACGAACGCAGCTAATTGTTGCTACCCATTCCGATCGCCTCATTCGCTTTTTGCACCCGGCAGAAGTATTGGTCTGTGATGCGGATGAAGAGGGGTTCACGACGATGACTTGGGCGGATTCTCTGGATTTAGAGAAATGGTTAAAAGAGTATAGTTTAGATGAACTGTGGGCGATGAACATCATGGGAGGGCGATCGTGAAAATTGCTATTTTAGTTGAAGGGAAAACTGAAATAGCATTGATGCCGAGTGTGCGGCGCATTCTGAATTCCCGCTTACCTGCTGGAATAATGCCTAGATTAAAGCCAATCACTTGTGATGGACGGATTCCGAAAGAAGAAAAACTCAAACGTGCGGTAGAAGCGTTGCTCAGTGGCAAGGATGCTCATGATGCAGTGATTGCCTTAACTGACGTTTATACCGGAACTAAGGATTTTAACGATGCAGCCGATGCCAAAAAGAAAATGAGACAATGGGTGGGAAACAATCCTAACTTTTATCCCCACGCTGCACAACATGATTTTGAGGCATGGCTGCTACCCTTTTGGCCGACCATTCAAAAGTTAGCCAAGCATAATAAATCAGTTCCTAGCGGCAATCCGGAGGAGGTGAATCATCATAAATCGCCCTCGAAACATATTCAAGAAATTTTTGAAAATGGCCAATCCCCTAGAAGCTATAGCAAAACTCGCGATGGTTTAAAGATTTAAAAAGCCAACGATTTGATGGAGTCTATCCAGGTTTGTTCTGAACTCAAGGCTTTTATTAATACAATTTTGTTTTTATGTGGCGGTGAAGAAATTCTGTAAATTCAGATTCATTCCTAACCTAAACACGCCAATCCGCTTGAGAGAATTTTTCAAGAAGTCTAGCTATCGAAAAAGTCTGAAGTGATCTCGTTCAGGTCATCCTCGGTATTTATAAACCGAGGATGACCCGATGGACTGGGTATAATATTCAGGTGAAAAACCCTAGAGTTCAGAAGGTTAACTCGCTTGAGAAGCCAGTTCAAATCGGCGGTTTACTTCTTCCCAATTGACGACATTCCACCAACTGTTCAAATATTCCCCCCGCTGATTTTGGTAGTTGAGGTAATAGGCGTGTTCCCAGACATCATTGCCCATGATGGGATATTGTCCATCCATGAGGGGACTATCTTGATTGGGGGTACTGGTAATTTCCAGTTGACCTTGCGCATTGCGAACTAACCAAACCCAACCACTGCCAAATTGACTGCTTCCTGCTTGATTAAATTGCTCTTTGAAGGTCTCAAAACTGCCAAAGGTTTCGTTAATAGCTTGGGCGATCGCCCCGGTGGGTTCTCCTCCACCATTCGGACTCATGATTTCCCAAAACATCGAATGATTGACATGACCTCCGCCATTATTTCTGACGGTTGTGCGGATATCTTCTGGCACCTGATTTAAATTGCGAATTAAGGATTCAACGCTTTGGTTGCGGAGATTGGCATTATTTTCTAATGCCTTGTTTAAGTTACTAACATAGCTGGCATGATGCCGATCATGATGTAACTCCATCGTCCGCGCATCAATATGCGGTTCTAGGGCATTATAGGGGTAAGGCAATGGCGGTAATTCAGCCGGAGAAGCACTCAGTTCGCTGAGGGGACTGGTTGTCGTTGCTGGTGTTTGAGATAGGTTGTTTTGACCCATTCCCTGACAAGCAATCAGCAGGAATAACGCCATAATTCCGGCCAAAACTGAACCAAACCGCCATTTTTTCTGGTTTATCATGGGTGAATCTCCAATGAGTGAATCTGGTTAAACTTTAACGAGTGATGCGAAGAATTTTATCACCATCCGAGGGACAACCGCCACGACCATCACAATTGCTGGTGGTGATATAAAGTTCACCATCGGGTCCAATTATAGCCTCTCGGAGTCGTCCATACTCCCCTCGCAAATACACTTCATGCTGTTGCACTTGTTGGGGAGATTGCGGGTCAAAAACTACTCGCTGCAAATGTTCCGATCGCAGAGAAGCAATGATTAAATCTCCTTGCCATTCCGGAATGGCTGTCCCGGTATAAATGGCCGCACCTCCAGGGGGTAACGCATCTCGCCAGACGATAGAAGGGGTAACTAATCCCGCCTGTGATTCACAGCGATAAATAGTCGGCCACCCGAGATTATCCCCCGCTTGTGCGACACTGACTTTATCATGGCCTCGTCTACCTAATTCTCCACTGGGTCCATGATCCGTGACTTGCAAGGTTGACTCATTCACCCAATCAAACCCTTGAGTATTGCGAATGCCCAGAATATAGACAGGATTGCCCGGAAAAGGATTATCCGGGGGAACATCGCCCTCGGGAGTGACCCGGAGAATTTTACCGGCGAGACTGCTGACATCTTGGGATAAGTCCGGTTCGCGGGCATCTCCCGTGCCAATATACAGCATTCCATCGGGTCCAAAGCGAATCCGTCCGCCATTGTGAAATTGTGCGACGGGAATATCATCCAAAATAATGCGATCGCGAGTCGCACTTAACCCATTCGAGGCCAGTTGCCATCGTTCCACCCGGTTAACCGATGCGCCCTCGGTATCGGCAGTATAGTAAACATAGAAGAATCGATTACTGGCAAAATCCGGATGCATGGCAATTCCCAGCAGTCCCCCCTCACCCCGGGCCGTCACATTAATCGTAGCAACGGCCTCGGGCCGCAGTTGACCGTTTTGGACCAATCGCACCCGTCCGGGTCGTTCAGTTACCAGCATATCCCCATTGGGCAAAAACCCAATTCCCCAGGGAACATCCAGTCCATTCACGACCTCTTCTATCCGAATATTGACTTGACCTTGGGGACCAAACCCATTTTCCACCAAGATGCAAGCGGTCTCGGGACTGGAGGTGGGAACGCCTTGGGCCAGTTCCTGGGGGCGGTTTCCTTGTCCGGTGGTGTTATTTTCCAGCAATGCGCCGGTGGGGGCGGTACAACTGGCCACCCCAATCAAACTCACGATGGGTATGAAGGTGAGAATATGGCTTAACTTAATCATCAACTCTAAAACCTCAGTGATTGGATTCTACCGATTTAAGTGGGTAGATCGACCCCTTAATGTCAGAGAGTAAACCTCAAGAACTGCCCGGATTCGGTGATAACGGGTGTGGCTATTTTGGCATACAAATTCCACGCTAGAATAAGGGCGTGACAACTGACATCTGTCTTGGGGAAGAGTCTCAAGAGGGTTTGGAGACCAAACCCCTACATCAGGGAGAGGGTGATCAGACCAAACACCTACATGAAAAAACGATTTTTCGTCATTAAATTTACCACATTGACTGGGCTAGTATTGATGTCCCTGAAGGGTTACAATATGGACCAAATCTGGGGAATATCCTTGTGCGAGATGCGGTCTTGAGCGTTCTGCCGAATCAAACCTTAACCCTAGTTGGCGGTAATATTAGCATTGAAGGCGGACAATTACTAGCACCGGGTGGAGGAGTCGTGTTGGGGGGGATATCCGATACGGGAATGGTGGAATTACCCGGGAGAAACACTCTGAAACTGCCTGAAACTGTCGGGCGATCGCCGCTCAATCTCACTAATGGGGCGCGAGTGGATGTGGCCGGTGCAGGGGGTGGAAGTATCTCGATTCAGGTCGAAAATCTGCTGATTTCGGGTCAGTCTGAGATTCGTGGAGGGATTGCCCAAGGGTTAGGAACACTCAGTGCACAAGCAGGAGATAGCGACTGCTTGGCGACGGGATGCTGATGGAACAATCCAGTTAATTACGGCGATACCCGAGGGAGGTATTTCTTTTCCCGGGTTGCGATCGCATGACTGTCAATGAATTGAATAATAGCGGTTGTTAATATCTGTGAATGAGTCTTGCGAGTTAGACCATCCCTGGATATGATAGGAACGAGAGCAGATCCTTTATCAGTTGTGGAATGCCCTCACCCCCAAGGCCTCTCCCAAAGGGGGAGAGGGGATCTATAGATGTCATAAATCATTTAGGATTGCTATAGAGAAAATGGTGATTACTGTGCCCTGATTAGGTGAGGATATGCTTGCCCGATTCTTGAACAACCCGTCAATTTCTCCGGACCCATCAAATTGGATTGCTTTATGTCTAAAACTCCTGACTTGACCGACCGCTTCATTCGCCAAAAATCCGCCCCTGACCTGTTTAGCAAAGGCAAGTCTGATTATGAAGAAGGTCATGTAACCGCAGTGACTCGGCGAGGCAATTTACTCAATGCTGAAGTAATCGGCAACGCAGTCCAACCCTATCGGGTTCAAGTCGGGTTTGATCAGGGGGGTTTGACCTCGGCGACCTGTTCTTGTGCCTATGATGCTGAATGGTGTGAACATATTGTAGCCACCCTATTTGTGGTGATGAGACAACCGGAAACTATTCAAGAACGTCCGACTTTGGAACAACTGCTCGATCATCTCAACTTGGGACAAATCCAAGGATTAGTGCAAGATTTAGTTAAGCAAAACCCGAAACTACTGGATGAAATTGATTGTTATATTACCTTAATAGCTGGCCCCAGAACCGCCCCAAACCCGTTAGAAAATCAGCGACCTTCCCCTATTAATACGGCTCCATTTCGTCAACAGGCGCGGGATATTTTATATGAGGGGATGCAGTATTTTGAAAATTTAAGCGGGGAAGATGACCCGGTAACAGAGGAGTTATTAGATTTAATTGATAATGTACAAGGGTTAATAGAAATTGGAGAGACTTATAATGCTTTAATTGTGTTAGAAGCCATTGCTTCAGCTTGTGCAGCGGATTGGGACCGAGTGGGAGAATATGGGATTGATCCGGATGAAATTGTCATCGCCCTGGATGAGGCGATCGCCGAAGCAATTCTCAGCGACTCCCTCAGTTCCAGTGAAGTGGAACAGCGGCGATCGCGATTAGAAATACTCCAAGATGAGTGGAGTACCGAATTTCCCCTCAGCTTAGAATCCCTCACCCAAGGATGGGATGATCCGGATTTAGTAGAAGCCCTCAAAGGAACCCTCCCTGAACCCGAAATCGAGGAAGATTCTATCGCAAATTATTCCCCTAATTTGGTGTTAATTCGCTTAAGAATTCTGGATCGGCAAGAACGATATCAGGAGTATTTGAACCTGGCTAAAGCGAAAGGTCAAATGAAACAATATCTTACCATGTTGGGCAGTTTAGGACGAACTGCCGAAGCAATGGAAGCCGCCCAGAACCAGATGAAAACAATGGAGGAAGCGTTATCCCTGGGTCAAACCTTACACAGCAATGGGTCAGTCAACAAAGCCCTGGAAGTCGGGCGCATGGGGTTAAAATTATCGGGAGATTGCCAATATGCACTCGCCAGTTGGACCGCTGATTTAGCCAAAGAATTGGGAAATACCGAGATAGAACTGGATGCGAGACAATTAGCCTTTTGCAATCAACCCACTTCTACAGATTATTTCAAAATTAAAGAATTAACCGGAGAAAATTGGTCCAAAATTCAGCCAGATTTATTAAATGCTCTCAGGCAGTATCCAGGTTGGGGAATAACTGTAGTTAAGGTTGATATTTTCCTGAATGAAGGCTTAATTGATGATGCGATCGCCTCCGTAAAAGGCTTGGGTTCCTATCACATAGATTTGGTGCATCGGGTCATGGATGCCGCAATTAAACAACGTCCAGACTGGGTGATTGAAACTGCGCGACCCCTGGCAGAAGCGATTCTTGATCGCAAAAAATCTGAATCCTACAATCAGGCGATCGCCTGGTTGAAAAAAGTCCGGGCCGCCTACTTTCAAAAAGAACAGTGGGAACACTGGAAAACCTATCGTCAAGAATTGCTACAAACCCACGCCCGCAAATACAAATTCCGGGGGATGCTAGAAGATAGACGCTTAGACTAAACCTCGTCCCATCTTGCCAGGGGGAAGGGTTTCCTGCATTAGGCATTTCCCTTCTTCCTTTGAGTTTTAATAGATAAATGTACTCTGCGGATTAATCCCTACTCAATTGCTTTAATTCATGCCATAATTAGAAGACAAAACCCCTATAGGTGAGCGAATGTTTCCCAAGCAAAAGTTTACGATTACGACTTATCTCAGTCCTGATGATGTCCAGAAAAAATTAATAGAAGTTGTCGAACCTCCCCCCACCAGAATCCAATTCCAGTGGAAAAGGTCGGATAAACTCTACCGGGGACAAATTGGCGAACATTCTTTTAAGATTGCCAGAATTATCTACTATCGAAATTCTTTCTTACCGCAGATTGAAGGTCGAATAAACGCCCACGGTAGAGGCAGCCAAATCGAAATCGAAATGAAACTGCACCGGTTTGTTTTAATTTTTATATGCGTTTGGCTGAGTATGGTTGGACAATTTGTCTTAATGGCTTTAATGGTCCTGTTCCAGGAAGAATTTGAACCAGCTTTTTTAGTCCCTGTGGGAATGTTCATTTTTGGTTTAGCGTTACCCTGGATTGGATTCATCCCCGAAGCTAAGGGTTCTAAAAAGTTTTTACTGGAGTTGTTTCAAGGTATAGAAGAAAATCCCCTGTAAAACGAATGGAAAGCCTTAAAGTTAACATCTCATCCGTCTATAGCAGATCCTTTATCAGTTGTGGAATGCCCTCACCCCCAACATAAGGCGGCCCAAAGGGGGAGAGGGGAGCAGGAGAGGGCATAAATCATTTAGGATTGCTATAGTCAAGGGAGAGGGAAAGTATGAGTATTATTGTGTTCGGTAGTATCAATCTCGATTTAGTCACCCGCACTCACCGACTTCCCAAACCTGGTGAAACTCTGGCGGGAATTAGCTTTTTTACCGCATCCGGTGGCAAGGGTGCAAATCAAGCGGTTGCTGCTGCGAGATTGGGGATGACAACCTTTATGATTGGGCGAGTGGGTGGAGATAGTTTTGGAC
>NZ_JAFLQW010000138.1 GCF_017313335.1 Phormidium pseudopriestleyi FRX01
AAAATTTGAGCAATTTTATGCCAGATCCAAACAGTGAAATAACCCGATCAATTGAGAAACTGCGGCAACTCACTCGGGTGAATGCGATCGGTAGTTGGCGATACCGAATTGCAGATTTATCCGTGGAGGAAGGGACAGCAGGGGCAACCTGGGACCAGTGGCAGCAGGCGGAAGTGAACGAGAAAGGACATATCCCCTGGACTCAAGGACAGCAGACTCTCTGGTTAGGGTTGCGATATCGGGTTCCGGACCAGTTGCAGGGATATCCGGTAGCGGGATTAACCTTGCGCTTGGGCCTAACTTGGTGGGCAGATGAGGCCCAAATTTTTGTAAATGGGGAGTTAGTCCAGGAGGGGGATTTATTTGATTGTGTGACTCGGGTGATGATTATCGAAGCAGTAGAACCGGGTCAGGGGATTGATATTGCCTTACGATTAGTCAGTCCAGGACATGACGGCGGGGCATTAGTGCGATCGGTTTGGATTTATGAAAAAAGCTATGAACAGAGTTATGAAAGTTGCATTGATCCAGGGTTTATTGCCGATGAATTAGCGGTGATTTACAAATATTGGGCGATCGCCTCCGATGCCGAGACGAAATTGCAGCAATTAAAGACCCAAATTGAGGCAATTTCCTGGAATAGCTTATCCCATGATATTCCCCAATTTGAGCATTCCCTGGCTGAATTACGAACAAATTTGAAACAAGAGTTTCAGCAAACGAGTAAACTGTTTTTACTCGGTCATGCCCATTTAGATTTAGCCTGGTTGTGGCCCATTGCTGAAACCTGGGATGCTGCCGAGTTTACCTTTGCCTCGGTTCTGGATTTAATGGCGGGATTTCCTGAACTCACCTTTGGTCATTCCACCGCTGCCCTGTATGCTTGGATTGAAGAAAACTGTCCAGATTTATTTGCAGACATTCAAGCCGAAGTTGCCGATGGAAGATGGGAAGTTTTAGCGGGATTGTGGGTAGAACCAGAATTAAATATTATTAGTGGGGAAGCAATTTCCAGACAATTGTTGTATGGACAACAGTATTGTTTAGAAAAATTTGGCAAACTCTCTCCCGTGGCATGGCTTCCAGATACCTTTGGATTCTGTGGACAATTGCCGCAACTGTTAAAACAGGGGGGAATCGAATATTTTGTCACCCAAAAGTTGCGATGGAATGATACTACGGAATTTCCCTATCCCGTTTTCTGGTGGGAATCCCCCGATGGAACGCGCATTTTTAGTTTAATGTCAGCCCCAATTGGAACGGGAATTGAACCTGTTCAAATGGCGGATTATGCTTGCGATTGGCAACAAAAAACGGGAATAAAAGAGAGTTTATGGTTACCGGGAGTGGGGGATCATGGTGGGGGTCCGACTCGGGATATGTTAGAAGTTGCCGATCGCTGGCGGCAGTCTCCTTTTTTCCCAGCGATGGAATTTACCACTGCTGAGGACTATTTGCGCCAGTTGCAACAGCAGGGGGAGTTTCCGGTATGGACTGAGGAATTATATCTGGAATTTCATCGCGGCTGTTATACGACTCATGGAGACCAAAAACAATGGAACCGCCGCTGTGAGGGGTTATTATATGAAGCAGAATTATGGGCGGCAGTCGCCACAAGGATAACCGGGACTGAGTATCCGAAAGCCCAAATTGAAGCGGCTTGGAAAGGGGTATTATTTAACCAATTTCACGATATTTTACCCGGTTCCTCGATTCCGGAAGTGTATGTGGATGCCAATTTGGGCTGGCAGGAAGCGGAAGAACAGGGACGGGAAGTGTTAGAACGGGCGTTAGAGGCGATCGCCTCACAAATTGCCGGATTTCCTCCCGCAGCGATGCCATCCGCCCAACCGATTATGGTGTTTAACTCTCTCAATTGGCAGCGATCGCAAGTCGTTTCCCTAGAGTTACCGGAACTCCCGGCAACAGGCATGGCATGGCAAGTTTATGATAGTCAGGGAAATCGAGTGCGATCGCAACTCACCCCCACTCATCTCCTGTTTGAATGCAAGGATATCCCCTCCATTGGCTATCGTGTATTTTGGTTAGGTCAATCCGAACTCAATCCCAATTCTTCCCCCCTAGAACCCGATGACGAATTTATCCTAGAAACCGACAAACTGCGTGTTAAAATTGACCCCAAAACCGGCAATCTTAGCAGTATTTATGATAAAATAAACCATTGGGAAATTCTCAAAGAACCCGGCAACCAACTCCAAGCCTTTGCAGATAAAGGACAATATTGGGATGCCTGGAATATTGACCCCAATTATAACCAAAATCCGCTTCCCCCCGCTACCCTGAAACAGATTCAAATAGAACGGGGAGAACTGCAACAACGAGTGCAAGTGATTCGCCAATTGGGACAATCTGACTTTATTCAAGAGTATATCCTCCAAGCCGACTCCCCCTGGGTAAAAATTGCCACTACCGTGAATTGGCAAGACCGAAATGTCATGGTAAAAGCGGCATTTCCCCTAACCATTGAGGCCGATTTTGTGACCTACGAAACCCCTTGTGGTGCAGTGGAACGAACCACTCGACCCCACACCCCCGAGGAAAAAGCCAAATGGGAAGTTCCCGCTTTAAAATGGGCCGATTTGAGTGGAGAACAGGGGGGAGTGAGTCTCCTCAATGATTGTAAATATGGCTATGATGCCACACCGAATCAACTACGTTTAACCCTCCTTCGGGGTTCAAATTGGCCGGACCCGGAGGCAGATTTAGGGTGGCATCAATTCACCTATTGTATTTATCCTCATGGAGGCAATTGGCAGACCGCAAAAACGGTTCGACAGGGGTATGAATTGAATTTACCCTTGCAGGTTCGTCCGCTGGAGTCAGTCTCAGAAAGTGCGGAAAGTTCGCTCGGTTTGGGGGGTAGTTTTTTAGAGTTGTCCGGAGAAAGTCTGGTTTTGATGGCATTTAAGCAGTCGGAAATTGATGCCACAAAATGGATTATGCGGTGTTATGAATCGGAAGGAAAACCGACAACATTAGCGGTTAAGGAGGAATGGAACAGTTTGCAAAGGGTGGATTTATTAGAGCAAAATTTAGATGAGGGTAAGGTTTGGGTTAAGGGAGAAGTTGTGCCGATTTCTCCTTGGCAGGTGGTGAGTTTTCAATTAGGGGATTGAGGGGTGATATAGCATTCCTAAATGATTTATAACATCTGTCTTCTCCCCTCTCCCGTTCTGGGAGAGGCCTGTCCTGAGCTCTGAGCCCTGAGCCCTGAGCCCTGAGCCCTGAGCCCTGAGCCCTGAGCCCTGAGCAAGTCGAAGCCTGTCCTGAGCCCTGAGCCCTGAGCCAGTCGAAGGGTCGAAGGGGGTCGAAGGGGGTCGAAGGGGGTCGAAGGGGGTTGGGGGTGAGGGACTTCCACAACTGATTTAGGATTGCTATAGGTTAGTTTTAAGAATCGGAAACGACTAAAGTCGGGACGTTGAACAGAAGAAAATATAGCGCGTCTAAATCATTCTGACATAAAGAAAGCGAGCATCTTGCTCGCTTTCTTTATGTCAAATTCATTTAGACGCGCTATAAATTGCTTTATCGATCGTGCAGTGGAAGGATTCACCCTCTGACTCAAATTGTTCACTGCCGAATAACCAGCCAATGCGAAGACGAGTCGGGATCGTGTAGCCGTCGAATGTACCACTATCCTCGGCTATGCCACCAAAATCGCCATAGTGAAACGCTTCACCTTCTAGGCTGCCCCAGCGA
>NZ_JAFLQW010000529.1 GCF_017313335.1 Phormidium pseudopriestleyi FRX01
AAATCAACAAAAAAGTGTTTTAACGCAAACCCAGATGAGTCTCTCTCAAAGTCTGAAACCCTTGCAAAATCAACAAAAAAGTGTTTTAACGCAAACCCAGATGAGTCCCTAGATAACGATCGCTTCCGAGACTTATTGGACAAACCGGGCAAGCCTTAGATGCGATCGCCCCCCGTCAGACCTAACCCCCGCAATTGCGACCCCGCCAGTACAATCCCTGAGCAATCTCGGCTAGGGTATATCGCCTGTTCAGGTTATAGTAAAACCATAGATGGGGACCTACAAAGAACAACGGTATTGGAGATTTGAGAATGTCTCAAAAGAACGAAACAGTCATTCTGATTGTAGCTTTACTGCTGACCGGAGGATTAGTCGCCGTCGGTTATTTTGCCTTTAGCCAGTGGCAATCCCGAACTGGGACAGACTTTAGACCCTCTGCGAGTTCCCCAACGGCTAGGAATGACTCCCGATCCAGCTCTATCAGTGGTGGGGAACAGTTATTAATTTCTAGTAAAACTTCCCCCGCCAAACAGCAGGGAATTGAGGCTTTGTCCGAGGGAAATTATTTCAAGGCGGTTTCTGAGTTGGAAGCCTCCCTAAAGCAAAATCGCAATGATCCTGAAGCCTTAATTTATCTGAATAATGCCCGCATTGGCGGTGGAAGTTCTTATACAATTGCCGCTTCTGTTCCCATCACTACTTCCGAAAATTCAGCCCAGGAAATTCTGCGGGGAGTGGCTCAGGCTCAAAATGAAGTGAACCAAGCTGGCGGTATTAACGGGCTTCCCCTGCGCGTGGTGATTGCTGATGATGCCAACAACCCTAATCAGGCTGAACAAGTGGCTCAGTCTCTAGTGGCTGATGACCAGGTTTTGGGGGTGGTGGGGCATTTTGGCAGTGATGTGACTTTGGCTGCATCCCGGGTTTATGAACAGGGTCAGTTGGTGGCAATTTCTCCCACCAGTACCTCAATCCAGTTATCTACGGCGGGGAATTTCATTTTTCGGACTGTTCCTAGCGATCGCTTTACGGCTAATACTCTGGCAAAATATATGGTGGGTAGCCTGAATCTGAACCAGGCAGCTATTTTTTATAACGAGAATAGTAGTTATAGTCGTTCTCTCAAAGATGAGTTTACTACGGCTTTATATGGAGATGGCGGCACTGTGGTGGCACAGATTAATCTGGTTGAGGCTAATTTTAATAGTTTTGATGCGGTAGAATCAGCGACGCAACAGGGAGCAGAGGCGATCGTCTTATTAGCGAATACGGAAACGGTTAGTGAGGCGTTACAAGTGCTGCGTGTTAATGCTAAAACCTTACCTGTGTTGGGGGGAGATAGTCTCTACAGACCTGAAGTTCTCCAGGTGGGATCCGATAGTGAAGGGATGGTGGTGGCGATTCCCTGGCATATTCTCAATAACCCTAATTCGGGGTTTTCTATGGCGGCAACTCAGCTATGGGGCGCTAGTATTAACTGGCGGACTACTATGGCTTATGACGCGACTCAGGCTTTGATTGCTGGTATTTCTGTAGATTCTACCCGCCAGGGAGTGCAAAGGGTGTTATCAGAACCGGGCTTTTTGGCTCAGGGGGGTAGCGGAAATATTCGGTTTTTGCCTTCGGGCGATCGCAATCAAGCCACGGAATTGGTTAAAGTTGAACCGGGAACGCGATCAGGATTGGGTTATGATTTTATTCCGATTCCTTGATGGTTTAACCGGGGGCGTTTTTGGTTATCATTAGTTATATAGCAATCCTAAATGATTTATGCCCTCTCCTGCTCCCCTCTCCCCCTTTGGGAGAGGCCTGTCCTGAGCCCTGAGCCCCGCCGAAGGGTCGAAGGGGGTTGGGGGTGAGGGCATTCCACAACTGATAAAGGAGCTGCTATATAACGTTTCCCTCTGATCTGATGTAGGGGTTTGGTTTCCAAACCCTCTGATCTGATGTAGGGGTTTGGTTTCCAAACCCTCTGATCTGATGTAGGGGTTTGGTTTCCAAACCCTCTACGAACGTTTGGTGTCACTCCAGATCTCTTGACCAAACCTTAACGTTTGATGCCTTTAAACCGTTCTTTAGCGGAGTCAAAAGCATCTTGCATGGCGGCTTGAATTTTGTCCGGGTCGGGGTTTTTACCGCCCATTAAATCACCGAAATACACACAAGCGCCTTCACCGAGAGCCCAAGTATAGGCGGCGGCCCAGGAGGCAGCGATCGCACTGCCGAAAATGGGTACAAATTTGACTAATTCCCGCCCGATCGCCTGGGCGACGAATCCACCGGCGATCGCACTGACGACTCCTCCCGCTTGGGACGGCGTGAGAGTTTGTCCATAGAGTCGGCCTAACAATCCCACCAGGGAGACTTGTAACGCCGTCAGGACCGGCATGGTGGCAAAGGGCAGGGGAACAGCAGCCAGGGTGGCGGCCATGATGGAAAAGGCTAAAATATACCGTCGGGCAACATCGCGATATAATGTGCCAATTTTCTCACCCGCGCCTTGGTCTAACAGTTGATAAATAGCGGTGGATTCGGCTTCCGGCAGGAGGTCTGCTAAAGCATCGCTGAGGGCATCTAAGCCATAAAACACAGGAGTATAGCCATCTTCTTCTAGGGTGAAATCCAGGGCAACGGCGCGATCGCAAATCTCGGCAAACCCCGATTGAATCGACTCAAACGCCCGATTTACCGAGGGATAATCCGGGGGATAGGGGGGATGGTCTTCCGTATTGGGGGGATATACTTCATGTAAACAGGTCACCACCAGTAAACAAGGAATGTGAGGAGATGCGGCGCGTAACTGTTGGGCAATTTGGCGGAGGGAATCTGTGGCAAAATCGGTGATTTTTACCGTGAGAATGAGGATTTTGGCCCGACCCGTTTCTTGTTGCAAATCCTCTACCAACTCTTGGACGATCGCCGCAGTATCTTGGTTGACATCGCCGAGTCCGACGGTATCGGTAAAAATCAGTAACGGTAACTCACTGGAGGGGTAGGCATAGCGTTCTGTATGTTGGGTATGGGGACGAAATCCTTGGCCGACAATTTCGGCTGAAACTCCGGTGAGTCCACGGACGATGGAACTTTTGCCCGCTTGGGGTTTGCCAATTAATAGGGCCTCGGTAGTGGGCAATTGGGCGCGAACTGCTGCCAAAATTTCAGCGACTCGTTCATCGCTGACGCTGAACCAATCCTGAAAATATTGAGGGAGGCGATCGCCCAGGGAGAGTTGTTTTAGACGGTCTGTGGCCTGATTCCAGACCCCGGAAAGGCGATCGGTCCAGGATTTTTGGGCTGATTCTGGCGATTCCAGGGTGATATTCTCCGTCGGTTCTGGGGACGGATGGGAATCGGGTTTGGGGGAATCAGTCTCACGTTGCTCACTCATCTGTTGTATAAAAACGACGAATCGATGCTGCTTTGATGAAAAACCCGCCTCCGCAGTCGGGATTTTTTCTGGGGATTAACCCGCGATCGGGTGAGACCCCAGGAATACTGTATCGCAATTTGAGCCAACTTAGAGGGATTGGGTGGAAAAATGCCTGGGGAAGGCAGCAGTCTGGGTTGAACCTTAGACAGATTGAGGGGTCAAGGGTCTGGGGGGAGTTCTTTGAGGATAGCCCGATCGCGACCTTGAGATTTGGCTTCATAGAGTGCAGCATCGGCGGCGGCAATTAACGATTCGGGGTTCTCTTGTTCCGTGGGAATGGTGGTGGCGATCCCCAGACTAACGGTGACCCAAGGACTGACTTGGGAATCCAAGTGAGGTAGTTGCAACTGTTTGAGGCGATCGCGAATGGTTTCGGCCACGGTAAGCGCCCCGTCACCGTTGGTATTGGCTAAGATTATGACAAATTCTTCTCCCCCATAACGAGCAAGTAAGTCGGTCTTGCGGGCGATCGCACTGCCGGAGGATCGGGCTACTTGTTGCAAACAGCGATCGCCGGCTTGGTGTCCGTAGTAATCATTATACGCTTTAAAATAGTCGAGGTCAAATAAAATTAAGGAAAGCGGATATTTTTCTCGTTGTGCGAGATTCCATTCGCGATTTAGATATTCATCAAAGCGACGGCGATTGGCGACATGGGTTAAACTATCCAGATTTGCCAGCCGTTCTAATTCTAAATTAGCTTTTTTTAAAGCGGCTTCGGTTTTTTTACCCTGAATCATTACCCCTAACTGACTGGCAACGGCTTTGAGCAATTCCAGAGATCGGCGATCGCATCGGGAGCATCACCTATCGTTTCCCCGCCACCCATATACAGCCCATAATCAACAGGGTAAAGCCCAGATAACCCCAAACCGTCACCCACTCCTGCCAATTTCCACTTTCCATCAGTCCCGTTCCTCTGTCCTGACCAAACAACAGCTTACCGTTCAAAGGGGACTGAAATCACCCGTCCCTGTTGACCCTGTTCTGAAGGGTCGAATCTCCAGGTTTCTACTTGCTTCTGAGCCGCATCATTGAGGATATCATAACCGCTAGAGTGCTGAATTTTTGATGAAATCACCGTCCCATCCGGGGCGATATCGGCGATTAGAATCACCGTCCCGGACCAAGCATTATCTAGGGCAATCTGGGGATAGGGGGGGCGATCGCAACGACGACAGGCAATTTCTTCCAGTCCCGACTCATTTCCCAAACTTCCTGTCTCACCTAGCGTTGAATCCGTCTCACTCCCTGGGAATCGACTCTCGTTTTCCTCGGGAGTCCCCTGAGTCTCGTTCCCGGGTGACGACAGGCGATCGAGATTCGACTCAAAGGGGTGATCGGATTCACCATTGGCGATCGCCCCTGGATTGAATAGCGAGTCATCCTCAACCCCCGAAGACTGTCCCTGGGTTTCCTCGACAATCTTCACATCGGGGACCTCCGGCAGTCGTTCTGGAGTAACGGGTTCCGTCAACCTCGGATCCCTCTGGATATCATTGGAATTAGCAATTCTAGAATTATGCCCAGGGTCCAAAGGGGAAGAATTCGCAAAGGGAGACATCTCCTGGGGCCGCATGGGGGCCGGCTCGGGAATAGGTTTCGGGGAACTCTGTCGGGGTAACGGTTCCGCCCGCAAATCCGATCGCGGCGTTTCCATCCCTGCCGGGACTTCTGCTGCTGGAGTTTCCTGCGGTGCATCCAGAGATTCAGGTTCCTGAATGGGTTCGGGGGTGGCTTCTGCGATCGCCTCCGATTCCGGCATTAGTTCGGGAGTGGGTTCGGGGGTGGCTTCTGCGATCGCCTCCGGTTCCGGCATTGCCTCGGGAGTGGGTTCGAGGGTGGCAGATTCTAT
>NZ_JAFLQW010000471.1 GCF_017313335.1 Phormidium pseudopriestleyi FRX01
GATTGGCCAGACTTAGTTATGATTGATGGCGGTAAAGGTCAATTGTCGGCAGTGGTGGAAGTGTTGCGGGAGATGGATTTATTAGAAGATGTGCGGGTAGTGAGTTTGGCGAAACAGCGTGAGGAAATCTTCCAACCAGGAGAGTCTTTCCCAGTGCGATCGGACTCGGAACAACCGGGGGTACAATTGTTACGGCGGTTGCGAGATGAAGCACATCGCTTTGCGGTAACCTTTCACCGCCAACAACGCACGGAACGAATGAGGCGATCGCGCTTAGATGAAATTTCCGGGTTGGGATTTGAACGGCAAAAACAACTGTTAGCACATTTCCATTCGATTGATTATATCAGTATCGCCACTCCGGAACAATTGGCCGAAGTCGCGGGTATTGGTCCAAGGTTGGCACAGCAAATTTATGAGTATTTTCATCCATGACCCTAAACCCAAAATTGCTTAACCGTGCCATCCCTTATTGGATTGGGGGATTAATTTGCTTTGAAGTGGCGATCGTCATCATTTACCTTGGCGGCGTCTTCATCCATCGAAAAGTTTATCACCCTTTTGATATGGATGGATTCATGACGATTCCCAGTCTATTACAAGCATCGATTCTCTTCCAAATTTCCTTAGTTTATTTGGGGATGTTTTTCTTGTCCCGAAAGTCCTCGGAACGTCCTTCTCCCGCATTTTGGTTCGTTCAATCGGTGTTATTATTCTATGTTACTTTAGATGAACTGGTCAAACTCCATCTAGGAGGGGGAGTATCCAGTTGGATGCCGATTTCTGGAACTAAATATTGGATTGGAATTTATAGCTTTTTAATCGTGGCGATCGCTGTCTTCTTTTTCCGAGATTTTAAAGCACTTTGGTATGGTTATCGAAACCTAGTCATTCTAGGCATCTCGGGATTAGTGCTGGCAATTGTTGGTGCATTTGGTGCGGAGATTTTTAAACATATTATTTTGAATCCTCTCCTGGCCAAATTTTTTCCAGAACGGGAAGTATTAACCTGGGTCATTGAACAAGTCAGAGTCGCCTTTGAGGAATTTTTGGAAATGTTGGGAGAAACGTTAATTTTATATGCTGTCTTGCTATTTGTGGCGAAGAAAATCGAGCAGAACTATCAGGATTTTCTGGGAAAATGAGGAAATTTTCAGCTTATTTTACCATAAACTTTTGCTTTAGGCATCAAAAACTTTATCGAAAAGGAGAAGAATCTACGGATCGAGGCCGAGATACAGTTCACCCATTGCAAACTCAAGCTCAAGACTCTTGAGAATAATGCGATCGCCTTCCCCATAAACTTGAGTTTCCCAGGTATCTGTACCCGTAAGGCGATGGCATTCTACCCGCTGGGTTTCTTGGGAAATTAGAATGTATTCTTCTAAAGTGTCAATCTTTTGATAATCGGTGAATTTTCCCCCTAAATCGAAGGTTTGGGTGCTGGGGGACAGGACTTCGGCGATGAGTTTAGGATAGCGTTTGACATAGCGATCGCTGCGATCGCGCGAGTCACAAGTTACAAAGGCATCAGGATAGTAATAAAATTCATCTTGATAATTGACCTTAACATTCCCAGAATAAAACCGACAGTCGGAGGAGTCCCGCAAATGCAAGTTAATCAGGTACAAAAGATTCTGAGCAATGCGATCATGATTATCGGTGCCGCCTGCGATCGCATAGACTAAACCGCGCCGATATTCATGACGAATTGGGGTTTGACGTTCGATGTCGAGATATTCTTCAGGACTGATGTAATTGGGGACAGCAATCATCAGTTTTACCTCCAAAAGGTGATTGATTTTAATTCAATTCTAGCACTTTGCTGAACGGGAGTTACCCATTTTAATAGGGATAGGGTGCGACTTATACCCTTTTAAAAAAACTGAAATGAATATAGCAGTTTCCGAACTTATGAGGCAGTCTCTAAAGCCCCTCTCCCTTCTTGGGAGAGGGGTTTGGGGTGAGGTTTTTACCATACAGACATGAAAAACGCTATATGAAATTATTCCTCCTCTCGTGATAAAATCAAATTTAGCACATTTAATTCATGAGAATTCAACAAATACTTATCGGAAAACATTTTAGTTCGCATTTGCTCTAAACTGTAACTTCTGAATAGTAAAAAGGGAAATTCTCGGTATTTACGACCGATGGGTAAGGTGTTGTAGGCGGGATAGAGAGAATGGAGATAGCGGGATAGTAACGTTCTAAATTCTCGGTCTTCTCCTTCCTCGGGTTCTTGTTTGAAATACTCGGCGATCGCCTCACCGGCAATGAAGTTAAACAATGGCATCAAATAATATTGGTCAGTATTATTGCTATATTGTTCAAACCATTGAGTGCGAGTTGCTTCCTTGCGGAGTAATTCCACTAACTCGAAGGCACCCCCGCGTATGGCCGATCGCAGGTTTTCGGGATATTCCAGACTCTTACTAACGGCAAACATCTTTTTAATTAACTCATCGGTGGCATAGCGGCGAATCTGCTGTTGCAAGCGAATTTCATAACTTTCTTCTAACCGTTGGTGAATCGGAACGATGAGTAAACTTCCCACCAGATGACCCGGTTCAATATTGCCAAGGTCTAAAAGTTGGTCGAGGCGGTTACAGTATTGGGTAAATTGAGTATTGAATTCTTCCCGTAAGGAAAGATAGGATTTCTGCATGGTTTCTTCAGTCCCGGTTTCATCCATTAAGATAAATTCGGCATGACTGAGAAGACCTCCCAAACTGGTAAAAATATCTTGCAAGATGCGATGACTTGGTTTCTGTCGATATTCATTTTTGAGTTCTCGAATCAGGTGGGTAATTTGACCACTCAATGTCATTCCGGCAGTGGAAACAGATTTACCACCAATGGGAATAATCAGACAATCTTTTCTCCCCAAGGGTCCGGACCCTAAAATCCGCGTCATCATGGAAACTTTCAGAATCAGCAATATATTTAAGAGATTTAAGATGCTTTCTTGAATCGACAGTTGCCGTTCGGTTTCATCATCAGGGGTAGGGAATCGGGGGTCAGTGGAGGGATAGTAAATGGCGCGATCGCCTAAGTAAAAAATCAGGGATTTCTCTTCCGTATCCAGAGTCTGCCAGACTCCATTTTCCTCATACTCTCCCCTGGCGCGATAAATCACCTGAATCACTTCCATGAGATTTTTCTCAATCTGAAACCGGGGAATCTCGACTAAAATATGTTTTGCTTTGGGAAAGGATAATCCCCGACTGGCGGCGGAAGTCATAAACACGACTTTGACATCTTGTTTATAGGTCTGAATTCGCAGTTTCTCCGCCTCGCCGAGACTGGCATGAATTTCCAGGTAATCCCTGTAGGGTTCAAATTCACCTCGGCGACTGCGAAGGGTTTCTATGAGTTCCTGCAACCGTTTTTTATCCTGAATGTAAACCAGGATTTGACTGGCATCTGGTTGGGTTAATAACTGATAAATATCTTCCGCCAGTCGAGTTTGCATCTTCTCGACTAAGGTGCGTTTTTCTGATTGAAACAGATTGGAGGTGAATTTGACCGATTCGATAAAAATTTTATAAGTAACGTTTAATTCACTGGCCGGGTAGGAGTTGGTATTAATGGCACAAGCGCGTAACATCTGAAACTGAAAGGTCTCGATAGTGAGAGGGTTTGGGGACTGTTTGGCAAGGCGAAAATAGATTTTATCCGGTTCGGGAGAAGGTTGAGATAAGTGTTGGGTAATCACGTCTTTGTCTACAATTGACGCATCCGCTACAATCACCTTAGTATTAAATCCATGATCGGGGTTTGTGAGTTCATAGTCGTGCAAAAATTTACTGATGCCTTGCAAGAAGTGAACCCCGCTATCATCCCCGGTGATTTCATCAATCATAATAAACAGATGTTTGATGCGGTTGGAGATTTGACGCATTTTGGCCGGGATGACTTCCTTATCTCGTTGGTTGTAGGCACTTTTAAAGATGTGATTGAGATGTTTCAGGGTGGTGTTTCCGGGGGTGGTGACGCGCAAGGATTGGATTGAGACAGTGGCGAGGATTTGATTGGAGAGTTGATCTGCGATCGCCGTATGAATGCCAGCAGAAATACTGGAAAGCACTCCGGCAGTTTTTGTCCCGCGCTCGCGAATGTGATCGGTGGAGATGCGATCTAAACCGGAGGACCGACGCTGACCCCTTGGCGATCGCACTTCCTGATCGGCAGGAATAAAATCTACCGCTTTGGCAGTAAATATATCTCGCCGGGAGTTGGTGTGATATCGAATCGTGGGAAATCCGCCGTTTTCCTGGATCATGACGGAGTTACTGGTGAGACACCAGAGGCGATCGTCGCAAAGGTTGCCGGTGGATGCCGATTTAAACTTATCGATAATATCTAAATTGACTTGTTTGCGAGGACTGACATAGAGGAATAAGAACCCCTCATCAAAGTGCGATCGCAGAAAATTGGCGATCGCTGTGGTTTTACCAATTCCCGGATTTCCAGTTAAAAACAGATAAATCTCCTCCGAAGTCAGCGCCTGTTTAATCAGTTCCGCGTGTCCATTTCGCAGGGTCAATCCCTCCGGTAAACCCAAGGGAGTTGCCAACTCCTGGGGAAGAATTCCCGCAGAGTTAAAAAATCCTTGAATCCGTTCGTGATGAATCACTTCGGTAATACCCGGTCCAGTTAGGTTTGGATTAGACAATTTGTCCACCAATTGTTGACCCTCGATAAAACTTTTTGCAGCACTTCGTTGAATTTGCTTGAGCACATTTTTTCTCGCTGTTTTAATCTCTTGCTGTTTCGGTTCTTTCTTATAAATTTCAGCACAAGTTGCCAACAACTGGAGATTATCGGGACGAAGAGAGATGGTTCCAATGTGGCGATCGCTATATCCCACCACATTCAAAACCAGGGAAGCGGATTCTGGCAATAAGTGATATTCCTGCAAAAACCCATAGAAACTATGCGCGTAGGAACCGGCCTGAATTAACTTGGTACTTTCTTTATCCCGCCGTTTAAATGCCGTTAAATATTGCCGTAAATCTTTCGAAAATTCCAAGTCAAACCCCGGACTGCTGCCGGTATCCATACGCAACTTAGAAAAAACACTTTTCGACCGCAAGTACCCCATTTCCCCCATCAGCATTTGCCGCAAGACTTCCACATCATCCAGGGGAACAATATCCTCAGCAGATTGCACCGAAAACACGGATAAATCTACACATAAAATCCGGAATTCCTGACCCAAGCGCAAGAAAATTAAGGTATCAGACTGCAAAAACTCTCCCGCTTTCCCTTGTCCAGAATATTGATGAATAATCCGCTGAATTTGCCGGGAATCTAGGGTCTCAAACTGGGATAACACCTGGGTGAAATGTTCTGTAGAATCTTTGGGGGAAGTGCCAATGCTGTTGTCCCCGGAAAAACTGCATTGATAGTAGAGAATTTCTGGGGGACGTTTGAGGCGATCGCTTCCTTCCTGGGAACTCAGATACTCCCGAAAGAAATTCAACCCCGAGAGAAACCCTTTCTGGATAAAAAAGCGACTCCATTTTTCCAATATCTCGCGGTTCTGTGGTGCGATCGCCTCATGTTTTTCCGCCATCCGCTTGACCATTTTCGGTAATTTGAGTCCCTGCAAATCCTGGCGATACAAATCTCCAAAATTGTGCTTAATCTGATGGCGTTGCAAATATGCCAAAATGCCAATATTAAACCCGACTTCAAACAACCGACCTAATTCTTCTGCTATCATCTGCTTAATATTACTCCTGATAGTAATTTTTATAGAAAGACCGCCAACTCATCCTCAATATCCCACTTCCACTGTTTTGACCCCAGCGTGTAACTTGCTGTACTCTAACCCGGTTAACACCCGCTGTTTATCTTTTGGGTCAATTTCCAGCGCAAAAAATCGACTGTTAATTTCCCAATCGACCCAAGCGACTGGATCCTGATACATTCCTTCAATGAAAAACTCGTTCAGGGGTTCATCGCCGGAAACCCTATCCTTAATTGAAAACTCGTTCAGGGGTTTATCGACAGAAAATACATTTTCAATTTTCTCCTGATATGGACCCGGGACAAACTGCTTAGAACCCGGTGGGTATTCACAGTATCTATTCATCTGGAGTATCGAGGTTTTGACTTCTTTAAAAATGCAAGTACATCTTTTAGGCCAAAAAATAATACTGGATTCATGACTGGGGGGATTAAGGGGATGATCTTGAAGAATCCCTAAATTTTTAACGTGGACCAATAGGTTTGAAACTTCATGATAAGAAACAGACTGAGAATCAAACCGGGGTTTTATTTTCAGTTCCCATTTAAAACTAAGGATATCGCATTCAGTAAAATACAGATAATCAAAGTAATTATTGATTTTAGTCATTACACTTTCTCCAAAATTGTTGTTTTTAATAGACTTCTTGCACCCGGGTCAACAACCGCTGAGGGTTAAAACGTTGGCGGCCTGTAGCGGCGCTTCGAGAAGCGCCACTACGTCGGTTAAAAACCAACTAAAAACATCACGGGATAAGACTTATAGTCAGTTTTACTAGACTTCTTGCAAAATAACGGATTGATCCCCTCAACCCCCCTTAAAAACGCCAATCAGATTTTTAGAATTTTGCAAGAAGTCTAATCTAATAGAGAATCACCCTCCTTTCCGTAAATCTAACACTTTCTTAACCTGGGTCAAAAATGCTAACGCATTAAACTCAACCCTTGGGGTCATCTGTTCAAAGATGGATAAAGCACCAATGGACTGTTCTCCAATGATATTCTCGTAAGGGTCTAACTTCAACGTTTGCTCGGTTTTGCGATCAAAGCGGGAAAAGTGAAAGAGGGTTAAGTATTGCAAAATATCCCGTTTCAGGGGAGTGTCATAGATTAAATCTTGGCGAATGGATTGGTCATCCATGACTTGGGGATAAAAGTCTCCTAATAAGGTGGAATAGGAAATCACACCATTATAAAACCGTTCCTCCGGTCGGCCAACACTAATACCATTAAATAGGTTGAGAAAGACCACCGCTTGCTGTCGGGGGTCTTGCGCTAAACTGGTTAATTGTTGAGTGTCTTGGACCACAAATGCGCTCACTTTAGGACCGCCTAATTTGCAGACGTAATATTTATCGAAAAAGATGGGATAAATTTTTAGATCTGGATGGTTTTGCATTAAGGCGGTGATCAGGGGAGGAGACATAAAATACAGGTCTTCATCGCGATCGCCACGGGTGATATGCAGAGTGCTAGTATAGGGTGCTTGTGCGACATAGAGGATATGCTGATATCCTTCTTGATACAGTTGGTTGACGGTATCGATTAAAATAGGCGGTTCCCGATAGAGGCGACGCAAGGAGTAGTTATCGGAAAAGGTGTGGAGTCGTTCTATCTGGATGGTATCTTCTGCCGATCGCTGGATGCCGATGATTTCTCCGGTGACATTGGCAATCCGATTTCTCCGGTATTCAGGTTTCGTTGCGGCATCACTCTCTCGACTTGATACAATGGCGATCGCCAGTTTATCTAACTGCAACGGTGAAGTGCTTTCCATCACCCGAAAGGTTTTCGGTAACATGGAGTAGAGAGACCTCAACCCATTTTCTAACCGATGTCGATTGAAGTTTTTCAACCGAATTCCTTGGGAATTAGAACGATATTCACAACAGAGCAAATGGGACAATCCCTTACAGAGATTTGCTAAAAATTTCTCTGTTGGCAAGGGTCGTTCATGGGTTCCCTCATGGAGGCGCAGGAACGGAATAAACAAGTTTTTCGGTGCTTTTTCTAGGAGTAAATCGAAGCAAATATAAGAAAGAACCGTCCAAGTGAACCGATAAATAAAGGTTTGACTCGGATTAAATCCTCCGGGATTCAGGCGTGTATTATCATAACCCAATAGAATTAATTGCTGATTGCGGAATGTTTCTCGATACTGTTCCCAACAAATCCCCTGATTCGGAGTACAAACCACCGCCAGCATCCGAATTCCAGCAATCTGATAATTCCAGGTGAATCTTTCTTGTTCAGTTTCCGGGAAATACCGGACATCTTCAATTTTAATACTTGCTTGGAGACGAGAGAGTGCTTTGGTTTCCAATCCCGGTTCCCCAATGGTCACATATTTTAACTGTGCTTTGGGATTTCTTTCTATCTCTGGGTCTAAAAAATACCCCAGTAGTGCACTATTCACATCTTTCTGTAAAATCCCTTTTCTGAGGTTAATTTGTCGCGAATAAGTCCGGGTGGGTAAAATTCTTTGTCGCTTGATAACATTTTGCAGCATAGTCCGCAGGTGTTCAATTTTAACCCGGACATTACGTTGGTTCATCCCTCGGACGAACCCCGCGAAAATCCGCTGTTTTGCTCCTTCCTCCGAACCGGATAAAATTGACATCACCCGTTCATCAAACAGTCGCCAAGGGTAAAAGTTGCCTTCCTGATCCGGGTTATAATCGGGTTTTCCTGGATCGCAATCCGAGGCGAACACGAAATAATAAACAAACAGTCGAACTAACACTTTTCTGGCAAAAGATTCTCGTCGAGTTTCATCTGCGATCGCCTCTTTATGTTCCGGACTCTCCGGGTTCAGCAGCATCAGGTTATAATCCAATACTTCTTGTCCGGCATGAGTTTGAACCGGACCACCAAATTTAAGTTTCAGTCCCAAAATAAACTGCCGTTCCCCCCCTTCTCCGTCCGTATGTTCTCCTAAATTGCCATCAATTATAGGAATAATTGGCAGACAATCGAATACTTCCGCTCGGGATAACGCATCTCTATAATTAACCGTCATTCCCCCATAGTTGACCTCGAAATCTCCATCTGCTTTTTCCGGGTCATTGATGTAAGCTTCGATTAATCGTAAGCGGCGAATTAAATCGTTTAGATAAATCATCCCGACAGTATCGCTGGTTTCGATATGCTCGGCCAGATGCTCTAAATAGATAATTTTTGCTTCTTTTTTGAGCTTTCCGAGACTTTCTGTATCTACCAATTGCTGCAAATCATTAAAGTAGGAGATTTCATCCTGGACTAACCCATCGAGAACTCCTAACAGTTCTTGCTGAATCTCTTCGTCATTGGGAGCAAGTTTAGTGGTAATATAATTCGCCATTCCCTGGCGCAGGTCCGAGGAAAATCGGTTTACATTTTGCACTGAAAGGGTAATTTTATGAAATTTCAGTCGAGATTCACCGCCAGGACGGTTGGTTTCTAGTCTGAGTTTTTCTTTTTGAAGAATTGGAGAAGTTTGATTAAAGTTGAAGGTAAATCCGAGTTGTCCGGTTGTGCCTTGAACCTGGGTTAACTCCGGACTCATCTGGTCAACCGTCTGCGCGATCGCCTCTGGAGACCCCATAGTTTCCTGGAGATGGCGTCGTAACTGGTCTTGAATTTCCTGAATTTGACTGCTAAATTGCTCCTGAATCCTGGGGGTAAATTTCACCGAGGCCGATCGCACCCCATTGGCCGAAGTTATGGGATTCTGAAGACCCGGAGTCCTGGCAACTGCCGCTGCGATATCATCGATATCCATTCGTAATCGATTCCTATCCCCAGACAGTTTAAATAGATTCTGACCCTGGATTTCTCGTGAAATCTGCTGCAAAAGGTAACTGTAGTCCACAGGTTGCAACCCATCATTACCCCCTGAAAGTTGGTTAACCACTATGCTCACTCCTCCCTGATTGTGCGGCTTTTTAGTAGTCTATCATGACCCGGTAACAAACAGCTTATCCTATCGAAAAAAACTGCACATCCCTTTCAATCTTTCGGCGTTTATACCGTAAATTGCCAAGTTTCCAAAGTAATCCCCACGGTTTATTCTAACCGAGTCAAGGCATTAAGATAGGCAATTTGTGCCCTTAATTCACTATAGCAATCCTAAATAATTTATGACATCTTCATCTCCCCTCTCCCCCTTTGGGCCGCCGACGAGAAAGGGGTGAGGGCATTCCACAACTGATTTAGGACTGCTATATTATTGGCGCTAATGACTCAACTGTTGTTGAATTTCCCTTAATTTTTGTTGTGCTTCCCCCAATTTTTGGTGATGAGTTTCCAGATTTAGTAATTGTTCTCGCCGGGTTAATTCTTGGGTCGCCAGTTGACTTTTTCGGGAAATATTCTCATGAAAAAGTCTCTAAAGTTCGATTTGAGCAATAGTTAGATCATCCTGTGCCTCCAAAACTTTTCCTTCACCGCGCTTGCTGATGGATTCAGGACCCGACTGTAAAAAAACATCACCGCTGACTCCTTTAGGGGTGAAACCCTTTCGTAGTCACCCCTTCTCCGGGTGAACCATTAGATCGGTTTAGGTGAATCAATCCACAGCCATTTTCCACCCATTCTGCAAGACTAGGGACAAGGAACGCTATGATTGAGAGTGACGTTAAGTTCTGTTAAGCGCATTGACTGCTACTTCCAGACCCACCAACAGCGTGACCCCGCCAACCACCTGGCACTGCCTCGACCCCTTATGGGAAGGGGGAGAAGAGTGGGTACAACAGGGGTTACCCCACCACCAACTCGCACCAGCATGGCAAATTTTGCTCCTCGGAGACGGTTCGCCGACGCGCCACCTGAAACTACTCACCAGGGAACCCACGGAAGTAGACGTGATTGATATGTCGGCGATCGCAATGGAACCCGACGGTGCACCCAGTCTAATCCAATCGGTCCCTGGACCCCGACTGCGGCGACAAGTGTGGCTACGCACCGCCTCGGGTCAGCGCCTAGCTTATGCCGCCTCCTGGTGGGAAGCGAGTCACGTCGATGAATATTTGCAAAACCGCTCAATCCCTATCTGGGAGAGCCTCTCGCGCCTGCATACGGAACTTTATCGCGATGTCCAAGGCATCCACTATGGACATTCCCCCGCCTTAGAAACTGCTTTCGGACAAACAGGGCCCTTTTGGGGAAGACATTATCTATTTTGGCATCATAAAAAACCTTTAACCTTAATTTATGAGGTTTTTTCTCCCTATTTAACCCAATATTTAGGACCGACAAAACTGGAAGACTAACGCGGATAAAACCCCTGCATCAAGAAACCGGGTTTCTCACCGTTGTTACATCGATATGGACTAGCGATTCGCGAATCGCCAGTCCATATACAATGGATGGTTGAAATCGGGGTAATTCCTGTTAAAATAACTCCCTAAATATCAGCATCATTTCGACTAACGTGAGCAGGGTGTGTTACTCACTGGCAGCTTGCAAAATATCTCCATAAAGCCGATCGCTAATCCGAAAAGAGGCGATCGCAATCAAATCGTCCATCACAGGTTTAACCGATGGAATCAGTCCCATCCCTTTAGCAACCAACAGAACTCCCAACACCCCGGTAATTTTCAGTCCCAATCGAGTTGCTACCATTCTACCGCGATAATCATCAAGGAGAAGTCGGTTCGCTTGTAACTCGATCGCCAAAACAATTGCCTCCGCCTCCCCCAGGTGAATTTCTGATATCAGTTCCGTGACGCGACTGGGGTTAGAAACGGGTTGAACCTGAATCCAAGATAAAGTTTGGACTTCCAGATTACCCGGCACAGTATCATCCCCCCGAGTCATTTCATGATAAACAGCTTGGGGAATGATAATAGTGCCGTAGAGTTGCCGTAACAAATCAATCTGTCCAACTGCCGCTAGGTTCGTAATGGGAGAAGTATTGCTGACAACGGTCATAGTTCACCCAGTTCTTGCAAGGTTTTTAGATCTTGCTGAAAATCTTCTACATCATAATTGACGCAAATTCCCCGCTTCGATAGTTCTCGTTGAAAGTCCAGGATATTCAGTCCAGCTAGGTGTCGCGCTTTTCCGCCGCTGATTCTCTTTTGCTGGTAAAGGGCGATCGCAATTTCCAGTTTGAGTTCAGCTTCTGACATCTTAGCCGCCGTCAGGATATCATCGGGAATAATCACGCTCATTCATGTATCCTCCTTGAGTTTTAGTTGAATTGTAGCACGGTGGGACTGGGGTGGGTTGAGGAGACATCGCGACCAAAACCCCTCACCCGTCCATTTTATCACTTATCACAACTCGTCAGTTTTTCTCGCACATCCGGATGGCTCACTAAGTAATCTTGTAACCAGTCATACCCTCTGTCCAACAGTTCATCTAACCCCTCCACCGGCCACAGAC
>NZ_JAFLQW010000361.1 GCF_017313335.1 Phormidium pseudopriestleyi FRX01
AGTTTGCAAGAGTCCGGGGTGAAGTGCGATCGCATCTTAATCGATGAAACTACGTCTTCCGGAATTGCCACGATCGCCGTCGAGGATACCGGAGAAAATACCATTGTAATTGTCCCTGGGGCAAACGATCGCCTCAATGAATCAGACTGCGATCGCCTCACGGATTTATTGCCCAATGCGGCAGTATTATTATTACAATTAGAAATTCCCCTAACAGCCGTCCTAGCAGCAGCTAAAAAAGCTCATGATGCCGGGGTTATCGTCATTTTAGATCCAGCCCCCGCCCGAGAACTGCCCCCAGAATTATATTCCCTAATTGATATCATTACCCCCAATGAAACCGAACTAAGTATCCTCACTGGAATTGCCGTTACCGATGTAGAAACAGCCACAGAAGCAATCACCAAATTACAAACACTCGGAGTCACAACAGCGATCGCCAAGTTAGGAGGAAAAGGCGTACTCTGTGCCAGAGGAGAGGAGCAGTTTTTTGTCCCCGCCTTTGAAGTGGAAGCAGTGGATACCGTAGCGGCAGGGGATGCCTTTAATGGCGCATTGGCAGTGGCGATCGCCCAAGGATTACCCTTACCCGAGGCGCTGAGATGGGGGGCCGCCGCTGGTGCATTAACTGTCACGAAACCCGGTGCTCAATCCGCCTTACCCAGTCGCCTCACCTTCGACCAATTTCTCCGGGAGGGTAAAATCAAGACTTGATAGGTTATATCATGTTTGGTTGATTGCCGAGAGTGACCTAACCCCCCAACCCCCTTCCCTAAGAGGGCAGGGGGAGAAGAGGAAGAAATGTAACTTAAATTTACCCTTAGATAACCTAGGTTCCCTACTTCCCTAAGAGGGAAGGGGGAGAAGAGGAAGAAATGGTTTTTTAGGTTAATCTACTAGACTTGATATTAATCCAAGGGCTGAGTCGTGGCGATCGCCGCAATCCCATACACCGCAATCCCTTCTTGAGACAGGGTTTTAATGGCTTCTCGGCAAGTTGCCCCTGTAGTATAAATGTCATCGAGCAAAATCACCCCCTGTTTCGGCTTGCTGCGGCGAAACCCGGCCCCCACCGTCATTGAATTGGCGAGAGTTTGCCTGCGTTCCGCAGGGGATAATTTATTTAACGCCTCCGTATCTACCACTCGTTCTAAACCCCGAGGTTCTAAAGGGTATCCCGTCAGTTCGCAAAAGCTTTTTGCCAGTAATTCCGCCTGATTAAATCCCCGTTTCTGTTGCTTGCCGAGATACATGGGAATGGGAACCACCGTTAATCCCTGAGCTTTTGCCAAGGGAGACTGTAACCAAGTTTCAGCGAGATTGTACCCCAATGGTCGGGCAAGTTCCGGGCAGTTTTGGTACTTCATCACTGCGATCGCCCGTTTCATCACTCCGCCATAGCGACCCCAAATCAACACCGGAGGAGTTTCCTTTAATAACGGTTGCCTCAAAGAGAATTTTTGGCGCTGCAACAGGCGATCGCAATTGGGACAGAGGAGGGGTTTTCCAGGGCGATCGCACAAAGGACAGTTGGGTTTTAAAAACAAACTTACCCACCCTTTCACCATTGCCGACCAATTTCCCATCATCTGCGAACCTCCCTTTCTGACTCTAAATTTTCATCTTAGCCCCCCTCCTGCGAGTTGACCCAGTTTTTTTAATCCATGCAAAAGGGAGCCACCCAGACTATGATAGAGGATGTCCGAATGCTTGCTTAATTGTGGATCATCTCTACTGGCTGGACCAAATTCAACCCTCACAACGACATTTAGTGGGGGACAATCCATTTTATTTAAGTCAGATAGCGCAACAGGGCTATCCAGTGTTGCCCGGATTTGTCTTGGCGGCCCCCGCCTTGCGAGAATTTTTAGAAAGCTATCCTTGGGAAGAACCCCTGTTTGCCGAACTCCTGAGTTCGTCGGTGCATCTGAATGTGGATGATACCCGACAGCTTAAGGCGATCGCCCAACATATCCGGGAACAGATGATGGCGGCAGAGTTACCCCAGCAATGGATTAATGACTTGGCAATCGCCGCTGAAAAACTGAGTTCCCCGGGGTTAATCCTGTCCCTGAGTGTCACCCTCCCGAAAAATACCCCCAATCCGGTCAAATTTTCGGGGTTAGTGGAAAGCTATGTTTGCCTGTGCGATCCAGAGGAAATTGCCCTGGGGGTACTGCAAACTTGGGCGGAGTTATTTAGGGCTAGAAGTTTATTGTATTGGCAGCGATCGCGGATTGAACTGCGTACACTGAATCTGGCGGTTTTGGTGCAACCCCTACACAGTGCCATTACCTCTGGAACTCTCACCTATACCAAAGCGCATTGTGAAATTCAAGCCACCTGGGGAATGGCACTGTCGATTAAACTGGGACAGGCGATTCCCGATTCCTATCAAATCCACTCCGAGAGTGGGGATGCGATCGCCCAAAGTCTGGGGAACAAACATCTCGGTTACGACTTGAGATTGAACTCCACCCCACGGGATGAGTTAACCGCAGAAACCAGCTTGCTGAGTCCCTACAGTTGTCTGCAACCCTATTTTGTGAGTGAGGAACAACAACAGGAATTTTCCCTCAAACCCCAGGAACTGGAAAAATTGGGGGCGATCGCCCGAAACCTCGGCAGTCACTTAAACAGCAACTTCATCCTAGAATGGACCCTCGCCAAAGCTACAGAACAGATCTATATCACCACAGTGGAAGTGGGAAATCCTCAGAAAATCTCACCCCCCATAGACCCTCCATACTCCCCAAAATCTTCCTCGGTAGCGGCAACCGACGCAGAAGGGGGACCCGATATCCTCCTGGGAACAGGGGCTGCCAAAGGAGTCGCCATCGGATTAGCCTATTGCATCACCTCCCCAACGGAAGTCTTGGAACATATTCCCCCGGGACGGATCTTGATTGCCCAGGAAATAGCCCCCCATTGGCTGGATATCGTCAGACAAGCAGCGGCAGTCGTCACCGAATCCGGGGGGATGACCAGTCATGCCGCCATTCTCGCCCGAGAATTTGGCATTCCTGCCGTAGTGGGGGCTGCCGGAGTGACGCAAGCGATCGCCACTGGCACAGAAATTTGTGTGAATGGCGATACCGGCGAAATCTTTGTGCTCCCTGGAGGAACAGTCCACCCCAGTCTTAAGCGATCATCGCCTCAACCTGTTATCTCTGCTGTTTCCCTACCTGATCCAATGCCTTCACCAGATTCCAACCCTCTGCCTTCTCCCTTGTCCCTACCCTTTCCCACCGCTACACAGTTGTTGGTGAACCTGTCTCATCCGAGTTCTTTAGACCGAATTGCTGACTCTTACTTAGATGGAGTCGGTTTATTGCGATCGGAAATGATGGCCCTGGAAATTTTCCAATCCGAAGACCCTTACCAATGGTGCGATCGGCACAAACAGCAGGAGTTTATCCACCGGATGACCGACCCCTTAAAGCGCGTCGCCGAATTTTTCTTTCCCCGTCCGGTATTTTATCGGTCCTTAGATTTGCGCGGGTACGACTTGCCGGGAATGCGATCGTCGCCCGGACAATCCAGCATCAACCCCAGTCGCAGCGCCCAAACCTTGGGCGTACATGGCGCATTTAGCTATCTCCTCGACCCGGCATTATTTGATTTAGAACTGGAAACCTTAGCCAAACTGCAACAGGAGGGATTGACAAACCTGCGGTTAATCATTCCCTTTGTGCGAACCGTCGAAGAATTTATATTTTGCCGGAGTCGGGTGCAACAATTCAAACTCGACAGCGTTCGGGATTTCCAACTCTGGATTATGGCCGAAGTGCCTTCTGCCTTATTTTTAATCTCAGATTATGTGCAAGCAGGAGTCCAGGGGATTTCCATCGGCACCAATGATTTAACCCAGTTTATCCTCGCCGCAGACCGAGAAAATCAGCAAATGTCCCAGGTGTTTGACCCCCGCCATCCGGCAGTGATGAGGGCGATTCATCAACTGATTCAGATGGCAAAAGCAGCAGGAATTCCTTGTGCGATTTGTGGAGGCGCACCCACCCGGTATCCGGAAACCATTGATACGCTTGTGCGCTGGGGAATTGATGCAATTTCCGTCGAACCCGAGGCGATCGCTCGCACTCATCAGGCGATCGCCCGGTCCGAACAGCGCATCCTCTTAGATCTCGCCCGTCGTGACTCAGGCGACTGTCTGTTCTAACCCTGTGTTTCCGAATCCCTTGCTGGAGACTCCACTGGGGCGACTGGACTCCAGACACCTTTCGGTGTGCTATTGCGGTGCATCAGCGCCAAAGTCAATTGTTTAAATAACCAGTATAAAACCATAATCACCACAAACGTGACAATCATCACCAAAACCGGAAGACGACCAATCAAATCATTCATCACACTTCTAACTAAAATATCCGGGTCCGTGACAATATCCCAACTATTAAACCGTTGAAAGCGACCCAGATAAATACCGACTGCCGTCAACCCATGTATCACCAGTTCCGCCACCCGAGTAAACCGACGTAACCCGCACCGTTCCATATACCAAGTTAAATAAATCAGCGACAGAACGTAAGATTGAAACCCCACCATCATAAATATCAGATACTGAGGAATCAAAGCTAAAGTAATAATCCAGGCCGAGTGTCCGGCGCGAATATCATTGATTAAATGAATGACATCGGTTAAGACATAAGGCGCATTCGGTAAAAAAGCGATAAAAGCCACAAATCCCAACCACCATAACAGGGAACGTGAGACCGTTGGGCTATTTTGGGTGCGCCGCAAGTGCCAAATTTCCGAAGACATCAAAATCAGAGTCAGGATAAGAATCCAGATTAAATAATTGGTACTGAGTCGTTGAAGCAGGAAAATTCCCGTCCGGAAAACCCGGTGAGCAGTCGGCAGAAAAGTGGCCCCTAGGATAAGAAACACCCCCCACCGCAACCATTGCGATCGGGGTTTGTGAAACAGCCAAAAACTTAAAGCTAAGGGGACAACCGCTAAAAACGTATTCCACACCATAAAGCGATGATTGCCTTGCAGGATTCCCCATGCAACAGTCATCCAGTCCATCAATTGAGCAGTCATAGGCTTTTTCTTTCAGGGATTCTTTCAACAGAGCTTGTTTTCTTCCTTACTATGATATTCACTCCATTCTGAGAGTTGCCAAATTGCTGAAAGTCTTGACAAATTGGAGATTTTGTGGTATGTAAAGAACTAATCAGGCTATACATAACTCACTCCTCACTATATCCCCCACTTCACCCACCCCACCCTCGTGACGAAAGCTCTGCCGAGTCACGCCCCATTGGAGGCTCTGCCTCCTGTTAGGCGCTTAAGCCCTAGCCCTGTCAAGGTGGTAAATTTAATGACGAAAAAGAGTGATGGAATGTAGGGGCGCAATGCGCAGGCCCTGAATTGGGCCTGCGCATTGCGCCCCTACAAATACACCTTGACATGACTAGAGCTTAAGCCCCTGATTGTTCGTGAAGACTAGAGGCGGGAGAGTAGGACCGAGGGGGTGTTTAAGCCGTTTGGAGTATTTCGTAGTGGAGGAGTAGCACCGCATCACAGGGTAGAGTTTCCAGGGCGAAGGTTGTCCCATCGTTGTTGGCAAATTCAACTTCAACCGCTTCATCGCCGTATTCCATGACAACGGTTCCCACTTGACCTTTGAGCAGGCGAATGGGTTCGCCGGTTTCAAAGTGTGTAGTTTCGCGATCGCCCTGTAAAGGCTGGCATATTTTTCGCCGCGACTTGGATAGCGGGTGTAAGGCTTTTGGGTCTTTGGGGATGGCTGGGAGTTTAATGTCCAGAACTCTATTTGCAGGCTCAAGGCAACTTTGTCAATCTCTTAGCTGAATATTTTTACAAAAACTTTACAAAAAAACCGAGTTATTGTGACAGACTTTAGTCAAAGCAAAAAATCAATAGATCAGGGTAAGTCATTATGAAAACAATTAATCAGGTCAGTTCAGCGGTGGCGATCGCGATCGCGTTCTTGCCGCTATCAAACCAAAGCGCCCAAGCCGCCCGACTCGCCAGCGGTACATTCAGCTTATTTTTAGAATGTAATAATGATGGAACCTCCATGTTGCTCAACCCCCAAATGGGTTGGCAATATTCCCAAGATGCCATTGGTGATATGACCGATGGGTACACCTATGACATGACTGGGATGGCAGTTTTCCAAAATGAAAGTGACGTCTTTGTGGCGCTCGCCGGAAATATGCCCCTGTCCGGTGCCGGATATGATCGCAGCCTAGATCGAATCTTCTATGGAGACCTATTCTTTACCCCCGACGGTGATAACTTCCAAAACTCCATGACGGCGGGAAACCTGTACGGGATTCACTTCAGCGGCAGCCAGGATTCGGGCGCTAACGCGGGACTCGGGATCTATCAAAATGTCGCCGCTAAAACCGTAGGGATGCAAAACTTTGGTCATCGGACTTACGGCAACTACGAAGGGATGGTCGATACCAGCAGTCCCAACTTCTATGGAGACTTAGGCGTTTCCAATAACTACCTCAACCCCAACGGTCCCGGCTATAACGTCATCAGCCGCGGCAACCGGGTTCAAAACGATGGCTTCCAAATGTTGAGTGTTCTACAGCTAGCCAACGCCGGATTTAATCTCAACCAATTTGGGGGAAGTGAAATCTTCGGATTCAAATTCAATCTCGATGCGATACTACCTGAATTACCTCCCCCCCTACCCAAAGACGTGGAGGCCCTGAAAGGCATTGGTGAAGAATATGGCTATAACTGGAACGAGAAAGGTCATGACGAACAACTCGCCCATCATGACCAGGTGATGGTCGAAAAACAAGCCGCAGCCGATACCCACCAATCCGAAGCCGATGCCCAGGGACAACAAGCTGATGTCCATCAGACTCAATCCCAAATGTATGAAGAGCGGCGGCAAACCTCCAACAGCGAAGCCAGTCGGCTATGGAGTGAGGAAATTAATGTTCGCAACAATGAAGTGACCCAGTTAGCCCGGTCTAGTTCGGGAGGACAGGGCAACGGTATCATTGCCACTGAGCGGAACCGGCGCAATAATATCGTCAACCAAATTACGCAGGTCACCCGAACCCTGACTGAAATCCCTGGACAAATTCAAACCCAGACCCAGCTACGGCAGACCGCAATCAGCCAATTCAACGCCGTTCCCAGCTCCGCCTCCGCCTTAGCAACTGCTCGCCAGAATGCCAGTGGGACCATCCAACAAGCTTACGCCGCTGTAGAAGACCTCTCAGTCCGCAAGGCAACGTGGGAACAGTACAAACAAGCCAATCAATGGGATAGTCGCACCCGGGAAGAACAGTTAGCGTTACAAGAGGCTTACAGTGGAGATTGGATCGCTATCCGTAACGATGGAAGTGCGGCTAAGGATGAACAAGAGTTGACTCTGTTCTCGCAGCGGATTAGTAATTTTGAGAATCAAGTCACACAGCAACGTCAGAACACCATCCAAGGCTACCAAACCCAAATTAGTCAGGCTGACAGCCAAATCAGTAGCCTACAACAGCAGTTGCAAACCGCCCAGGAGCGCAAGCCTCAACTGGACAATCAGTTAGAGCAGTTTTATCAAACCAACACTCTACGAAATCGTCTTCAATCCATTCAGCAGCAAGCCTCTCAGAATCTAGGGGCCTTAGATAGCAACAGTAGCCTCACCGCCAGCCAAAAAGCCGAACGCCGCGAGTTCTATGAAAGTGAAATCGCTCGGACTCAGGAGTTCATCAACGAACTCAATTCCGGGGACTGGAAAACCTCTCTTGATACCTTGTTTGATAACGCATGGAGTTATTTCAACTCAGTTTTGCGACAGGATGCTCGAAATAGCGATCGCCCGATCTTCGATGCTAACGGCAACCCCGCCACCTATAGCCAGTCAGATGTGACGGTGCAGATTCCCCTCTACGATGAAGACGGCAATATCACCGGATACCGCACTGAAATCATCGGTGAAGTGGGCGCACCCAAAACCGTTGGCAGTGAGTACCGTCGTGAGGAAGCCGAAGCTGCTCTCTTCTCGACCGTTCGCCAGGAACGACGGCAAGCACGGAATCAGGCGCAGGGCGATCGCAATCGCGAAAATAACTTGAAGCAACAAGCCGCAAGTCGTCAAACCCAAGCCCTGAGTCAGAAAAACAGCGCCCTGAGTGAAAAATCCGCTGAAAACGAACGCAAGAATGCACTACTGCTAGATATTGAAGGGCAAATTTCTCAAGTTCGAGATACAGCCATCGCCGAGGCGCGGCGAGAAACCATGCAGGAATCCCTCGCCCAGGCTAACAACGAAAACCAGCGAGAACAAGCCTTAGAAGACCGCGTTGGCGCACGGACCCCCGATAATCCCGGTGGGATTCCCAACAGCGAAGCCGAGGCGCTCTCCGCCATGTCTGTTCCTGAACCCTCTTCCGTCCTGGGGTTAATGGCTATAACTGGGGCTTGTGCTGCCTTGCGTCGCCGTCGCCGCGCAGTCTAGCCTCTGCAGAGCAAGCCGCGAGGCTCTTGGGTGAACGATTCCTGCTGTTTCACTCAGCTTTACCTTGAACCCTTGAAAAACCCCGTGGACGGGGTTTTTCTCCCAGTTCACGCCCCATTGGAGGCTCTGCCTCCTGTACTGTATCAGGCGCTTAAGCCGCTGATTGCCCGTGAC
>NZ_JAFLQW010000468.1 GCF_017313335.1 Phormidium pseudopriestleyi FRX01
ACAAATGACAATTAACAAATGACAATTTATTTTTGGCCCTCATTTTTAGTAGGATAAAGCATTTTTTCCAGCGATCGCCTGGGATTGACAAGGGGTTAGACAGGCCAATCCATCACCCATTTCTCAATCTGGTTTAAAATCGTTTTCAATTGTCCAACCAGTTCCTCGGCCTCCTCGAAATTACTGTCTTTAGCTTGCTTTTCTAGGTTAGCAGCTAATGAAGGCATGGCGATCGCGGCAATGGTGGCGCTTCCCCCTTGAATTTGGTGTGCCTTACGCCCTAGTGTAACAGCATCGCCCTGGATTAGAGCTTGACTAGCATCTTCCAGATACTGTTTGCCATCCTCGATAAATGCGGTGAGTAGTTCCACGGCAAACTCGCGATCGCCTCGGGCAATCTCTAACAGATGTTTTTCATCAATCGGATATTCCCCACCCGATGACGCGGATTCCGGGGATGGGTCTGGTGTGGGTCCCTCGGTGGGCTTTGGGTTCATGGGAGAGGCGATCGCATGACCCGGGTTAAGGTGGCTCCACTGGGCGATCGCCTGTTGTAAATCTTGGATGGAAACAGGTTTAGTGAGATAATCATCCATACCTGCGGCCAGACATTTTTGGCGATCGCCTTCCATTGCGTATGCCGTCAACCCAATCACCACCGTATGTCTGCGGTCTCCTTCTTTCAGGCGAATTGCTCGGGTCGCGTCATACCCATCTAATACTGGCATTTGGCAATCCATAAACACAATATCATACTCCTTAATTTGCATTTTGGCAAGCGCTTCTTGTCCATTATTCGCACAATCTGTCTCAAATCCTAGGGAATCTAACTGATTCAAAACTACTTTTTGATTGATGCGTGTATCTTCGACTAATAAAATATTCAAAGGGATTTTTTGTCCAGGTTTCGCGCTTTTTCCCGGGACCTGGGAGGGGGCGACCCAACTATCAGAGGTAGCCGGGTAAGAACCCTCATGAACTTCTGAACTGACCCCTCGAATTAAACATTCAAGCAAGCGCGCTTCTTTGATGGGCTTAATCAAATAGGCACAAAACCCCAAATTTAAAAATTTTTCAGCCTGATAACTCTCATTAATCGAAGTCATCATAATTAACGAGGTGTTGGCTAAAACGGGTTCGGTAAGAATAAGCTGTCCCAGAATTTCTCCATCCATTTTGGGCATTTGCATATCCAACAAAGCCAGGGAAAAAGGATTCCCATCAGATACAGCTTTTCGCAAGAGTTTAATCGCCTCCAAACCATCCTCGGCTTCCCATACCTCCATCCCCCAGTGACTCGATTGCTGGCGCACCACTTGGCGATTAATGGGAGAATCATCAACAATTAACAGCTTTTTTCCCTGGAGAATTGAGCAGGAATCATCTAAGGATGAGGGTTGGGTAAAGCCTAGATTGGGATTAGCGTTTTCCACGGATTCAAATTGCACCGTAAACCAGAAATTTGAACCAACTCCAACTTGACTTTCTACATCAATTTCACCGCCCATCAACTGGGTTAACTGCTTGCAGATGGCTAACCCTAAACCAGTTCCTCCATATTTGCGAGTGGTTGAAGCATCTACTTGAGAGAAGGATTGAAAGAGTTTTTTGCGATCGCTAGGGGCAATCCCAATCCCACTATCGCGAACTGAAAAGACTAGGGTAAAGCGGGATGAGCCTTCCGGGGGTTCCGGGGATTGTTCCGGTGTCGATTCTGCCCGTTTGACGGTAATTACCACTTCTCCTTGTTCTGTAAATTTGATGGCATTGCCCAGGAGATTGGTGAGGATTTGCCGTAGGCGACTGGCATCGCCTTTTAGATATCTAGGAACGTCGGAAGCAACCAGGACGGCTAATTCAATTTGTTTAGAAGCTGCCGATAATGTCAACAAATCCACCGCATCTTCTAGGGTGCAGTTTAGGTCAAATTCATGAGAATTCAGGCGCATTTCTCCGGCTTCTAATTTGGAAAAATCGAGAATATCATCAATCAGGGTTAATAAATTTTCCCCGCTAATTTTCAGGGTTTGCACAAAGTCCCGTTGTTGTTCCGTGAGTGGGGTTCTGAGCAACAATTCTGTCATGCCTAAAACCCCATTCATGGGAGTCCGAATTTCGTGACTCATGTTCGCCAGAAATTGTGATTTAAGTCGCGCGGCTTCTAAGGCTTGTTCCCGAGCCTGGACTAATTCATTAATCTCACTACTGACGATCACAATTCCCCCGATCGCCATATCAGGGGAATACCAAGGATGAATCGCCCAACTCACATGACGGTGGGTACCATCGGCATTTTCCCAGATATCTTCGGAACTGGACATCACGGTTCCCATGAGTGCCTGTTGATGAATGTTCCGCCAGCGGGGGGGAAGATGGGAAAAAATTTCATAATAATTGCACCCCAAGAGCGACGGATGGGTAATCTGATAATCCAGACACCAGCGATCGCTATAGGCAAGATAACACATTTTCCGATCAAACATCGCCATCGCTACAGGAGCATGAGTGACGATTTGCCGTAATTGCTGACGTTCTTGTTCGAGTGCCGCTTCGTAATGCTTGCGTTCTGTAATATCCGTGGCGAGACCATCAATGCGGAGGGGAGTACCGGAGGCGTCATAAATAATTCGAGCGCGATCGCGCAGCCAGCGAATTTCCCCATCGGGTCGCACAATCCGGTATTCGATATCTTTACTCTGGGGAGATGTGAGAACATCGAACAAAGGTTCTAGTTGTGCCGAGTCCTCGGGATGAATCACGGTGATCCAAAGATTGGGATTATTAAAGAACTCTTCCACTTTCCGACCGTAAATTTTCTCTGCCGCTTGATTCATATATAACA
>NZ_JAFLQW010000331.1 GCF_017313335.1 Phormidium pseudopriestleyi FRX01
AATTGCGATCGCGGCGATCGCCATCATTACCCTACCCACCCTCTTAGTCGGACTCGGGGCCTATATTTTCCCCCCAGTCCCCGGCAGCAGCTTAAGTTGGGTTCCCGCCTTTTGGACTGTCGCCACCTTTTGCGGTCACCTTACCATTGTCATCTGGCTAATGGTTGAATATTATCAGTTTCCGGTATTGCTCTTTTTAAAAGCATGGCAACGCCGCTTATGGAGGGGATAGATTTGTCGTTGGTCATTGGTCATTTGTCGTTTCTTTGTTCAAGGTCACGACTTCAGTCGTTCTTCCTTAAAAATCGGCAAATTTTGAAGCCCTAATTGTTCTATCATTTTCCAGTTTTCCCCCTCTACAGCTAAACGATATTGGAGTTGCGATCGTAAACCTTGCCATTGATGGGGAGTTAACGGGTCTTCCAAGAGGGAAATTTCTGGGATCTCGCTGTCCGAAGGGATATCGTCTCGGTAAAATAAATTTAAGCCAATGGTTGATAGCACTAAATTGGGTTGAATATCTGAATTTTCAGGGATTTGGCTACTTTCGATTAATAGGGTAATGTTTCTACTGTTGGGATGCTTTATAACTGAAGCAATAGCCGCTTCTAAGGTCGAAAGTAGATCCTCTTCCGGTTGATTCCAGTTGGGAACTAGAATTAAATTAATCTTCCGGAGATTTAATTCGTTGATAAATTGTAAGTCATTTTCCGGCTTAATTGCTTTTAAAATGGCCTGAACATGAAGGACTTGACCGGGTGATTCATGATGGTCGATTTGGACAATACTAAAGGCACCCTGAAAACCGTAACTGCGGCAAAGTTCCAAATAGGCAGGGAATTCTATGGCATAATACATGAAAGAGTTGATGTTCCAATAACTGATGTGAGTGGGGTCTTGAAAAGCACCCCGACCATCGGTGGAGGGAACGAAGAGATTAACGGTGGCCCCGGGTTTACAAATGCGCCAGATTTCATTCATAGTTTTAATGCGATCGCTCAAATGTTCGATAAAATCATGGGCACGAACTTCATCAACACTATTATCAGGAAAAGGAAAGCGATCGCTGAGGTCTGCAACAATATCCACCTCGGGCCAAGGATAAAAATCTACCCCAATATATCCCTCCGGTTTTCGAGGACCACATCCTAAATCCACCCGAATTAGACCCGAGGAATTTAACGGAATTTGCACCTTTGATATCGCCGCTTGATTTCGGGCGATCGCCCGTCCGCCTCCCATCAGCGAACAAAAATATTTTTCCTTTGTAAAAGGCTGTTGCAACACCTCAGTTAAGTCATAAGCTTGTTTATATGAGATTTCCTGCGGAATTCCCCATTTTTCCTTGAAAATTTCCCAATTTCTGACTAACAGTTCTTGCCGATAACTAGCGCTTTTATTTTTAAACGTTTTGCTGCCAAAATGATGAATAAAACATCCTCTGGCAATCGCTGACTTAAATCCGGCTAAGGCCGAACGAATACAAAAATCATCATCCTCAAAATTCCCAATTCCATAACGGGGGTCTAAACCACCAATGGTATCAATCACCCGGCGATCAATCATCAGGCAAAACCCCACAATCCGCCAAAAATATAATAACTCTCCCGCATTTTCCCGACTCCATTGAGTGGCAAATTCTTCTAACCCGTTCGCCGAATCAGTCTCGTAATCTACAGGGTCAATATATTGTAAACCTGAAACATAATTACTCACCGGACCGATTAACCCTAAACTCGGGTCTTTTTGTGCTGCACTGAGCAGATATTCTAACCAACCGGGAGTGACTACCGTATCATTATTCAGTAAAACAATATATTCTCCCTCTGCTAATGCCATTCCATGATTATTTCCCACGGCATAGCCTAGATTTTCACTATTTAAAATAACTTTAACAGTCTGACAGAAACTCTTGACATTCTCACTATCTTGCCCTTGAGCTTCCTGCCACTGTCGTCGGACTGAAACGAAATAGTCATCGGTACCATCCCTAGATCCATTATCAACGAGAACTATTTCATAAGGAGTTTTAGTGTAGTTTTGAATACTTTCTAGGCATTGTCTCGTATAATCAAGCTGATTGTAGGCCAGAATAACCAGTGAAACCAAAGGTAGATCGGTTGAGGGTTCAGGCTGTGGATTGATAGATGGGACGAGATGAGTCACAGTTGGCTTTCTCCCGAATGGGTTTGCTAGGCTTCTAGTTTACCATTTTCAGGGGGTGTGGAACCGGAGGAAGGACGAAAGAGAACCTCGATAGAGTAGAGGTTAGAAACCGGATTTCTTGACCAAATTTATGGCTTCTTTGCAGCCCATTCCGAACAGAAACCCGGTTTCTTGTCCCCCTCATCTCATCCAGTTCCGATGCGATCGCGTTACTCACCAAGCCGGAGAATAGATGACGGGGCCAAATTAGGGTCGAGGCAAACCACCCGGTTCGCCTCTTTTCTGCCCATAGAATGCTTACAAATAGTTTTGAATCATCTCTCGGTACAGACTTTTTTGCTTAACCCCCCGCACTTGATCCACTAAGCCTTTATCCTTAAAAAACTGCACCGTTGGCGTTCCGGTTACTCCGGCATTGTCGGCAATTTCTTGATCTGCTTCAATGTCAATTTCAACATAGTGAACCTTGCTATCAAACTCATCAATCACTTTACTGAGAATCGGTTTCAAGGTATGGCAAGGACCGCAGGTGGGGGCGGAATATTTGACCACAATCAGCCGATCGCTGTCATGGTACAACTTCCGCAAGGCAAACCCGCCCACATGGCGCGTTGCCGCTGGGTCGAAATTCTCTTCTGTATCGGATTTTTGTTCCTTTTCCGGTTCCGGCGCTTTCTCCGATGCTTCCGTTTGATGGAACTCCTGAACTAACCCATTCGCCGATAACCACCGTTCCGCTAACATCGCCCCCATACAACCCGTTCCCCCTGCGGTAATCGCTTGGCGAAACTCATGGTCTTGCACATCTCCAGTTGCATAAACGCCCTCAACACTGGTTTCAACGCTGCCATGTTTCGTGACAATATATCCGACTTCATCCAGTTCCAATTGCCCTTTAAATAGCTGGGTATTCGGAGTATGACCGATCGCATAAAATAATCCGCGAACCTGCAAATCGGTTTCTTCTCCGGTTTGGATATTTCTAACTTTAATCCCCTCCATCCGGTCCTCGGTTCCGAAGATATCCACCGCCTCGGTATTCCAATGAACCGTAATTTTGGGGTTCTTCAATACCCGGTCTTGCATTGCTTTTGAGGCCCGCATTTCTTCCCGACGGACTAACAGGTGAACATGGGTCCCATATTTGGTTAAATACACCGATTCTTCCGCCGCCGTGTCTCCGCCACCAACCACCGCTAATGCCACCCCTTTAAAAATGGGACTGGCGCCATCGCAAATCGCACAGGCAGAGACGCCTCGACTCCAGAACTGGTGTTCACTCGGAAGTCCCAACCGTTTGGCAGTGGCCCCTGTGGCAATAATCACCGTATGGGCCTTAATTTCTCGTTCGTCTGAACGGATCACAAAGGGCCGCTGACTCAAGTCCACTGATTGCACATCTTCCATGTACAATTCGGCCCCCCAGCGTTGCGCTTGGAGTTTCATCCGTTCCATGAGTTTCGGTCCCGTAATCCCTTCGGGAAACCCCGGGAAGTTCTCCACTTCCGTTGTGGTCATTAATTGTCCACCGGGAATGCCTCCCATCTGGAACCCTTCAAAAACGACGGGTTTCAGATTCGCCCGTCCTGCATAGATGGCGGCAGTGAATCCGGCAGGGCCAGATCCGATAATCACAACGTTTTCTACTGCTGGATTTGTCATGGATTTATTCAAACTCGTAACGACTTCACTTTAGATTAATTATATCAACCTGTTCCTCATTATCAGTGATTCAAATCACTTTACGGCCCTTAATTCTTTAGATGTTTTTTGATTGCTGTTAACAATTAACAATTGGCAGTTAGCAGTTTAGTCAGCCAACCGATTTAAGAACCAATCAACCCTAAAATAGGAACATCAAATCTAAGCTGTAGGTGAGATAATGAAACGAGTGTTAGAACCGGAAGTGATGGATACATGGGAGGATGCTACTGCGTATGACGCGATGGATTTTGTGGAGGTGAATACTGCCTTTGCTGAAACGGCGATCGCACTCGGTCCTGAGTCGGCAGTGGTACTGGATGCGGGAACTGGGACGGCGCGAATTCCCATTTTAATCGTGCAGCGTCGTCCTCAGTGGCACATCAGGGCGATCGACCTGTCGCACAATATGTTAAAAGTGGGACGGGAGAATGTCCAGTCTGCAAGGGTACAAGACCAAATTCAGTTAGAGTATATCGATGCGAAACAGATGCCGTATGGGGATAGCACATTTGATATAGTGATTTCCAATAGCATCATCCATCATCTCCCGGACCCGATGCCTTTTTTCCGAGAACTGAAACGAGTTTTAAAACCCAATGGGGGGATATTTCTACGAGATTTAATGCGACCCTCGGATATAGAAACCGTGGATAAAATTCTGGCCAGAATTGGGCCAGAATATAATGATTATCAGACCCAGTTATTTCGCGATTCATTGATAGCTGCATTTACCCTAGAAGATGTAGAAAACATGATAGAAATGGCGGGATTAGAAGGAATGAAAGTTTATGCGTCTTCGGACCGTCATTGGACTGCGGAACGTGCCTACAGAGAATAAGGGTTTGATTGGGGCAGGTTAAACCGGATCCGCAGAGGGTGTTTAACCCCCTGTTAATCGGGTGATTGGGGATTTTGATTATTGTTCCAAATAGGCGATCGCTGTTAAATGGCACTGATAGGATTCATTGCTAAAGCAGACAAATCTAACTTGAGAAATCGCAGTATTTTTGGTTAAAAATTGCTGCACCGTCTTGACTGCAATTGTAGCAGCGCGTTCCATTGGAAAAGCATAAACTCCCGTACTAATTGCCGGAAAAGCGATAGTTTTTAGCTGATGTTTTTCGGCTAACTTTAAACTCTCATAATAACAGCTTGCCAGCAATTCATCTTCATGATGGTTGCCACCTTGCCATACAGGGCCAACCGTATGAATCACATATTTTGCCGGGAGATTGTACCCGCGAGTCATCTTAGCTTCGCCGGTTTTACAGCCGTTCAGAGTGCGACATTCTGCCAACAAACGGGAACCTGCCGCCCGGTGGATGGCACCATCAACACCGCCTCCTCCTAATAGACGGGTATTGGCGGCATTGACGATCGCATCGACCTGTTGTTTAGTAATATCGCCTTGGATTACAGTGATTTTATCCGTCATAATGGTAGGGTTGTTGTGAAAGAGAGATTCCTTTTATTTTATGAAAGAATTGAAGAAATGGAAACAGTTGCGATCGCGCCTAGTCTTCGACAACCAATGGTGCAAAGTTCGCCAAGATGAAATTGAACTGCCAACCGGCGAAATTATCGATGATTTCTTTATCAATGTCCGTCCAGATATTGCCCTAGTCGTTCCGGTTACCACCCATCAAGAAATCGTATTTGTGCGCCAATATCGGCATGGAGTGGGAGAAATCTTGTTAGAATTACCTGCCGGTGCGTTCAATCCGGAAAACGAGAAAGCAGAAGCAGCAGCAGCGCGTGAAATGACCGAAGAGACAGGTTACCATTGCCCGAACTTGATTGAACTCGCCACCCTCTATGATAATCCCGTTAAAGACACCAATGCCATTCATATTTTTTTAGGCAAAGATGCGGAAAAATTGGGACAGCAAATTTTAGATATTACCGAAGAGATAGAAGTTGTTTTAGTGCCAGTTGAGAAAGTCTTGGAAAAAATCATCCAGGGAGAAATCTGCGTATCTGGAAGTGTCGCCGCCGTATTTTTAGCCTTAAATCACTTAAAAATAACCCCATAAATAAAACTCCAAACCCTCCCACCCCACAAAAAATCTAGTCGGATTTATCCGATGTAGGGGCGATTCGCGAATCGCCCCTACAGACGGGGATTTAAACCCCCGTCTGTCCTCGCTACTACCAACCCCAACTGCCGGGAATTCCCTTAAAAGGTCCAACAATATCAGAAGTAACCCAACCCCCATAAAACCCACCGGGTTGAGGTTGGACTTGTTCCCCATCTACATAGCAAACATCCATCATTTCTGGATAGAATGCCACATAATTTGTAATCCCCTCAAATTCGGGAGTTGGACTCGCATAGAACCAAGCACAATTAGGCGCTTGTTTTTCCTTAACCGTCACCGTGTAATATCCCGCAGACCCTTTCCACTCGCAGAAACTACTCCGAGGCATTGGACTGAGATATTCCATTTTGATATCTTCAGGAGGGAGATAATAAACCGGAGGATGACTCGTTTCTAGGACTCGCTGGGCATGGTGAGTATCCGCAATGATTTCGCCATTAAAGATGATTTGGATATGTTTAGTGACCTCTTCCAACCGAGGAGGACGGGGATAATCCCAGACCGATTCTTGTCCAGGACCGGGTTCAATTCGTTGTGGGTGCATGAGTATTTAAAAGATAAGATGGGTTAATTATAGATGATTTAGAGTTCGGGGAAAAGCATAGCAGTCCTTTATTCCGACAATGGATATCGGAATGCCTAGCCCAATTTTCAATTTTATGTCAGAATGAAAGAAAAAGTCAAGGGAGGGTTCAGCCATGACTTTAACGGTAGGGCAGCAGATCCAAGGGGGTCTATACACCATTGAAAAAGTGCTGGGGAGAGGACGGTTTGGGATTACTTATAAAGCGAAGGATGCCGCAGGAAATGCCGTGGCGATTAAAACCCTTAATGACAGTTTGCTGCATCAACTGGGTCCAGAAGAAATTAAAGACCTAGAGAGCAAGTTCTGGAATGAAGCGGTGAAACTGGCTAAGTGCAGTCATAATCGGCATATTGTTCAGGTCCAGGAAATCTTGAAAGAGGGGGATGTGCCCTGTATTCTCATGGAATATATTGATGGAGTGGATTTAGCCAGTCGCGCCCAAAAGCAGTTACCGGAAAAGTTAGCTTTGCGATATATTCAGCAAATTGGCGAGGCGTTGATGGAGGTGCATTCTCATCAGTTACTGCATCTGGATATTAAACCGGACAATATTGTATTGCGCGGGGGGACTGCGGAGGCGGTGTTAATTGATTTTGGATTAGCAAAGGCGTTTGACCATCCCTTGACCACTACCCGCTATAGTGCGGAGGGATATTCTGCCCTAGAAATGTATTCCCAAAAGAGACCACGCGGCGCTTATACTGATGTGTATGGATTGGCGGCGACTTTGTATGAATTGCTGACGGGACAAGTGCCGGTGAGTGCGATTAAACGGAAAGATTCTGATGTGGGATTAATTGCCCCAAAACTATTAATTCTCAGATCAGCGATCGCACGAATCAGGCTATTTTAAAAGGACTGGCCCTCGATGGAGGCGATCGGCCCAAAACCGTGCAGGAATGGTTAAAATTATTAGGCGTGAAAAAACCGATTCCCCTGCCTAATTGGGATGCAATGGAATGGTGCACTGCCGTCATTGCTGCGGGGACAATTGGACTGTTAATGATTGGATTATTGACCTACTTAAACTCAAATTCCCCACCACCACCTAACCCCGCGCCTCCCACATCTAAGACTATCCAACCCTAGGGACAGGATTGTAAACAACAACAGGCGGGGGTTTAACCCAACGCCTGTAGGGGCGATTCGCGAATCGTTCCTACAATTTTAAACCCTGCTGGTGTGGAGGACTTTTCCATGCAATAGTTGACAAATCTATCTGATGTGTTCTATAATTCGCCCAATGAATTGACTGAAATTAACGGTAACTTTCAACCCAAATATAATAGGTTTTTAAATCATGGCTTTACAAGAAGAAATTGATAAAACCAGGCAAGAAATTAGGACTGATAACTATTCTATGTCAATTGGAGAGTTGATCAGCTTGTATGAAAAGAATGAAATTGATATTCACCCCGATTTTCAACGGTATTTTCGATGGTCCCAGCATCAGAAATCGACCTTTATAGAGTCAATTTTATTAGGCATCCCGATTCCTGCTATTTTTGTTAATCAAAGAGAGGATGGGATTTGGGATGTTATCGATGGATTGCAGAGACTCTCAACAATTTATGAATTTGTGGGATTGTTGAAACCGGAGTCTACGGATGAAGAGACCTCTTTTGTTAAGTTACAAGAAACCCACTATTTACCTTCATTAAAAGATAAAAAATGGAATGACCCCAACGACCCGGATAATTCTTTGAATTCAACTCAGCGGTTATTGATAAAGCGGGCCAAAATTACCGTAAATATCATCGAAAAAGAAAGCGACCAGATGATTAAGTATGAGTTGTTTCAGCGACTCAATACTGGAGGGTCGATCGCCACGCACCAAGAGGTTAGAAATTGCATTCTTTTAATGTTGAACAAAGACCTCTATCACTTGATGCGTTCTTTGGCCGATCGCCCATCCTTTAAAAATTGTATCGCCTTAAGCGATCGCCTCTATGAACAACAGTATGATATGGAGTTAATCTTACGGTTTATTCTTCTGTTTGATAGAACCGAAGAAAACCTCAAACAACTCGGCGGGGATGTTAGCGAATTTCTAACCGCTAGAATGCGGGAAGAGGCTCTTAAAAATGGTTTAGATTATAGCCATATCGAGGAAGCCTTCGATGTTACCTTCAATCTTCTGGATCAGACGATAGGAGATGATAGCTTTAAGCGATATCGAAAGGAAGATGAGAAATTCCTGGGAGGCTTTCTCTTATCGGCCTATGAAGTGGTAGCACTGGGGATTGGATACCATTATAAACATCCCCTGCCCCCGGACCAAATCTTGCAACAAATCAAAATGATTTGGTCAGATTCAACCTATAAAAAATGGTCGGGTGCGGGCGTCAATGCAGCCAGACGGTTACCTTATTTGATACCCCTGGGAAGAAAGGGTTTTTCTCCATGAAAATCCGCACCGCTGAA
>NZ_JAFLQW010000312.1 GCF_017313335.1 Phormidium pseudopriestleyi FRX01
AATCGAAGATTGGATAGACCAACTGCCTAACCCCACAGAACAAGACTCTGCCCATTAACATGGGCGCGAAAGGGTTCGCTACATCCCACGCTTAAAAGACGTGGGTTTTGCTCCCCTCTCGAACTCTCCCGCTCTATAAGCGGGGACCGTACAGGGTGTAAACGGGAACGGGGACTGTCTCCACTGGGGAGGGTAAAGAGGCAGAAGAGTCAAAGAATACTTTGCACCCAGGTGAATAAGGGGGGTAACAGCAGGCATCCAGCTACGGCGATCGCCACGATCGCCGAGATTAACACGGCACCTGCTGCACAATCTTTCGCAATTTTAGCCAAGTCATGATAACTTTGCTGAACCGTTAAATCCACTACAGATTCTAGGGCAGTATTCAGCAGTTCCATCGTTAAAACGGCCCCAATTGTTAATGTAATGATGGAAATTTCTACAAAGCCGACTTGTAAAAAAATCCCCAAGGCGATCGCCACCGAACCAATGACGATATGAATCCGAAAGTTGCGTTGGGTTTGGAAGGTATAGCGAATTCCCGTTGCCGCATATTTAAAACTAATGAATAAAGTCGTAGCAACCTGCCAGGACAAATCACGATTGAATCGGGTAGGCGGATGCGATGCTCGCTTGGATGGTGGGTTCGATCCCTCTGGAGACATAGGCAGGACAGTAGACAACTTTGATGGTGGGGCAACGGATGGAGTCGGTTGGTCGGTTATTTCCGAACGGTCTAATTTCATAGCCGGTATTGCTTCCGTGCGTTAGTTTGCTCAGATACTGAACCCATACTACAACCTCACTTTTTGACAAGTTGTGTTGTCTGTATCCTTACAAGGCAAGACCCACGGCGGTAAGTAAGGTTTCTTGCTGATCTAGCATCCGGGTCAAACTCTCTTCATCGGGATGATCCCAACCCAACAGATGAAGGAGTCCATGTGCCGCCAACCAAGCGAGTTCTACCGTGACGGAATGCTCCTGCTGTTCGGCTTGTCGAGCCGCTGTATCCACGGAAATAATAATATCCCCTAAATACAGAGGAATCTCTTTGGGGAGAGACTCTATCTGTGGATATTCTGCCTCTAAAGCGGCAAAGGACAACACATCGGTGGGTTTATTTTGATGGCGATATTGGGCATTGAGTTGTTGGATTTCACCATCGTCACTCAGGCGGATGCTCAGTTCATAGCCGATCGCCGGTGGGAGTTCGGTGGTAAGCTGTTGCAACCAAGTCTGGAACCACTGGTCCCAGGTTTCCGCTGCGATCGCATCAAACTGCACTGTCCTAGCCACATCAGACTCCCAATAGGCATTTTGCACGCTCAGATCCAGTAGAATCGTTTGACACTGCACTATAGTTTTGCCCTCTCCATTAACGGGTTAGATACGCCAATCCCACCAGCAGCCCTAACAATCCCACCGTTGTGAGGAAGAAGTGCTGCAAAGAGATCCCTCGCTTGCGAACCATATTTCGCATCGCCAGTTTCACATAACTATCTTTGGGACTTTCTGGGGATTCCCCTGGCTCAGATTCAGTCAAGGGAGCAGTTTCAGGTTCGGGCCGGTCGGACAATTCAGACGGGGTGGATGGGTGACTCATCGCAGTTAATAAAATATATGAGTTCGGAACAAAATTGATAGCATTTTTTTCAATTATACCACTTTTTTGGGGTTGAATTCCTCCAATCTGTAAAAAACCTGGACAGAATTTACCCCGTTCCTGAAGTCACTCCGATGGGGAGAACCGCAAAAGCTCCAATCCTATCCAGTTCCCTCTAAAAAATTTTATTAGTCCTGACGGATAACCCGAGTCAGAAAATAAAAAAAACCTATTAAAAACTCAGAACATTGGGGAGCATCTGATGTTTGGACAGTCTGCCCTCATCCCCCGGAGCCCCATTCTCCCTTTTTGGGAGAGGGATTTAGGGTGAGGGCGGCTTTCATTGGGATGCTCCCGAACATTGAACCCGTTATTCTGAATTTTTAATAGGTTTGACTCAAAAAAAGTGAATCAATCCATCCTAATTCTTAAAGAGAATTGCTGTCCCCCAGTTGAGTTTCCTGGCGAAGATAGGCTTCGATGAAGGCGTCAAATTCGCCATTCATAATGTCGGTAATATTGGTCGTTTCGACTCCAGTGCGGAGGTCTTTTACCATTTGATAAGGGTGAAAGACATAGTTGCGAATCTGGTTCCCCCAGGCGGCTTCTACCATATCCCCCCGGATTTCAGCAATTTCTTGGGCGCGTTGTTCTTGAGCGATTACCAGCAATCTGGCTTTGAGTAAAGCAAGGGCCTTTTCTTTGTTTTGAAGTTGCGATCGCTCCTGGGTACAGCGCACCGCGAGTCCCGTTGGTAAATGCACCACCCGCACGGCAGTTTCCACTTTATTCACGTTTTGACCGCCTTTTCCCCCGGAACGGGAAGTGGTAATTTCTAAATCTTTCTCGGGAATCTCTAACTTTACCGATTCATCCAACATCGGCATCACTTCGACTCCGGCAAAGCTAGTTTGTCGCTTGCCGTTGGCATTAAAGGGTGAAATTCTCACCAGTCGGTGAGTTCCTTTTTCTCCCTTCAAATAGCCATAAGCATAACGACCCTCAATTTCCAGAGTGGCTGACTTAATCCCCGCTTCGTCTCCCTCGGAGATTTCGCTACATTGGACTTTATACCCGTGACTTTCGCCCCAGCGGGTGTACATTCGCACCAACATTTCTGTCCAATCTTGGGCATCAGTGCCACCGGCACCGGCATTGATGCTCAAAACTGCACCGCTTTTGTCGTAGAGTCCACAGAGCAATTGCTCTAATTCCCAGCGATCGAGTTCTTCGTCGAGTTGGGTGAGAGTGGATTCTGCTTCTTGACAGAGTGCCTCATCTGGTTCCATTTCCAGCAGTTCTAAGATAGCCTTGGTATCTTCTAGGCTATTTTTCCACTGATGATATTGGTCTAAATGAGACTTGAGGTCGTTGAGTTCTTGCAGGGTAGAAGATGCTGTGCTCTGGTCTTCCCAAAACTCGGGTTGAGCGGCTAATTGCTCTAAGTCGTGGATTTTGGCAGTGAGGGCGGGAATGTCAAAGATAGTCCTGGGTTTTACCCAGGCGATCGTACAACTGTTCAACTTCCCGTTTGATTTCTAAAACTTCCATGTTGGCTGTCGCGGATTTCCTTTCTCAATCAAGCAGATAACTAATTGTTATTGTAGCTAAACTTGGGCCAAGCAAGCTGTTTTCCTTGGGGTGACAATGCCTGGTTACCCAAGCGACGATGGGAAAAACCCCCCTCGTCGCTTTGCGTGGGATTTTCAGGGGCGATCGCCTCGAAGCCTTTGCTCTCCAGGGAATCAAGATGGGGCGATTTGACCGGGCGTTAACATTTCTTCACAAGCCCTGGACATACTTTACATTGATGAGAAAAAATTTCCGTATTTTTGCTGAAATGCCCGATTTTAACTCGGAGGAGTTCAGTAAAACAACTCTAGTGGCTGCCTCTATCTTAAGGCATACTAAAAGTAGGTTAAATTTATTGACTAACTCTTAAGACAGTTTTTGTTATTCTCCAATCCACCGCCCCTGAAAACCAGGGAATCCCTTTATTTGAGGCTCTAAATAAAATGGCGACTCAATCCTCTTCTATGCACTACCGAGGGATGGAACTATTAGTCTCCTATCACCAACATCCCTCGGTGCTTGTGCGCAATCAGCTGGTGCGTTTAAATGCTGGCTTGGTCAGAAAAATAGCTCACCGAGTCAGCCATCAGTGTGCTGAACCCTACGAAGACCTCGAACAAATTGGTTATTTGGGCTTAATTCGGGCGATCGAGCGATTTGAACCCAGCCAAGGTTGTGCCTTTAGCTCATTTGCAGTCCCCTACATTCGCGGCGAAATGCTGCATTTTTTACGAGATAAAGGGTCTTCCGTGAAAATTCCCCGGCGGTGGCGGGAATTGCAAACCCGAGGCGAACGGGTTCGGGAAACCTTAACTCAATCCCTCGGACGTGTACCGACAGATACTGAGATTGCCGAACAATTGCTGGTTTCTGTGGAAGAATGGCGGCAAACGAAGTTAGCTACGCAAAATCGGATGCCCCTAAGTTTAGATGCCTTGGTCTCTGTCCAGGTTGATACTCCGATAACCTTGGGTGATACCTTGGTGGATCATCACTATCAATCTCTCCAAAGTTTAGAAGAAGAACGCCAACAACTCCAACAAGCCCTCAGTCAGTTGGAAGATAAGACTCGCGCGGTGATTGAGTCGGTGTTCTTTAATGAAATTCCCCGCAAAGAGGTGGCGGAGCAAATTGGGGTGAGTCCCATGACCGTGACACGCTGGATTAAACGCGGAATTGAACAGTTAGTCAGTGGGTTACAACCTTCGGTGACGCCTACAGAATCGTAAAAAAAATCGGAAGAGATTGGGTAAAAGAGGGTAAAAAGTAAAAGAGGGTAAAGAGGGTTTGGAGACCAAACCCCTACAGATTCAAGGGGTGTTGATGTGACTCAAATCACCCCCATGCATAACCCAATGCATCAGGGCGCAAGCCGACAAGCCCCTATAAACCCATGCAGAGGCCAGTCGAGTTGGTTTGAAGGGTTTTGTCAATTCAGTTGCTGGAATTTATGAAAATTTTGAAGCCAATTAATGCTCGAAAATATCTTTATATTGCAGTAAATCTAAAGAAATAAACACCGGCAAACATTGGAAGCACTGCTGGGCGAGTTCCCAACGTTCTTCTCGTTCTAGCATGGCTTGTAACTTCTGTTGCACCGGGAGTAAATAGCGCACATCATTGGCGGCATAACTCAACTGCGCTTCGGAAAGGTTGTCTGGATTGCCCCAATCGGAACTCTGAGCGCTTTTATCCAGTTCAACTTTAGAGAGTTCTTGGACCACTTCTTTGAGTCCGTGGCGAGGGCTGTAGGTTCGGGCTAATTTGCTGGCGAGTTTTGTACAAAAGACGGGTTGGACGGCAATGCCGAGATGATAAAGCAAGGTTGCCATATCAAAGCGGGCAAAGTGAAAGACTTTGAGGATATTGGAAGCTTCAAAAAGTTCTTTCAGATAGGGGGCTTCTTTTTGGCCTCGGGGGATGCGAATGACGGTGACGTGACCTTCACTGTCGCAAATCTGCACCAAACAGAGGCGATCGCGCTGGGGTAAGAGTCCCATTGTTTCGGTATCCACGGCGATCGCTGTGGCGGATAAATACCCCGCCAACTGTTCCGGTGTTAAATCGCGATCGCCCACTTGAAATGCTTGCAATGTCATAACGTACCTGTGATCCTAACTCTGGGTAAATTCAACCCCCAATGTATCAAAGGCCAGCCCCCTCCGGGAATTCAGATCCCCCCAGTCTCTGATAGATTGAGGAACCCGAACCTTACCGACCCTTGATAAAAATTTGGCTATAATAATACTCGCCTTTGGCATTTTTAGCAATCCCAATGCCGGTCAAATCGTAAGCCCCCACCATATTCTTCTGATGGCCGGGACTGCCAATCCACCCCTCTACCGCGCTGACTACCGGGTCGCGATAGCCCATATTATAAGCTAGATTTTCCCCGGCGCTGCGATAGGCCAGAGATTGACCGATCGCCTTGATGCGGTCATCAAACCCATCATGACTAAAGCTCATCTCACCCCGGGCCATCGCTTCACTATGTTTTCGGGCCTGGTCACTGATTCGTGCGTCTACGGTTAAAGGCGGCTGGTTCTGGGCCTGCCGATATTGATTCACCAATTCGTGAACCTGTTGTTCCATCTCGCTAAATTCGGAATCAGAAGTTGCAGGAACAGGAGTCGTCGGTGGGGGACTCAACGCAATTCCCGCATCTTCTAATCCCGCTTCTAAATTGGCAGAAAACTGACAACCACTCACCGTCATCGCGATCGTCAAGACTGCCAGCTTTGCCAGTAGAAATCCGAGTTTCATTGAGTTTTATCCACTTAGGAGTTAGGAAGCAGATGTTTCGCTACTGTTTGTACGTCTTTGTCACCCCGGCCCGAACAATTAATCACAATCCGAGGACTGCCTTCAACTTGGGTACAAAGGGTTTCTAAATAGGCGATCGCATGGGAAGTTTCCAACGCCGGAATAATCCCCTCTAATTGCGATAACCGCTGAAATGCCTCCAACGCTTCTTTGTCCGTAATGCTGTAATATTCCGCCCGTCCCAGGTCTTTCAAATAACTATGTTCCGGACCGACACCGGGATAATCCAACCCGGCACTAATCGAGTGGGCCTCAATCACTTGGCCCTCGTCATCTTGGAGTAAATAGCTCATCGCCCCATGCAAGACCCCGATTTGGCCGTGAGTGAGGGTCGCCGCGTGTTTATTCGTATTCACCCCTTCCCCTGCCGCTTCTACTCCGATGAGTCGGATTTGGGATTCGTTGACGAATTCATAGAATAACCCCATCGCATTGGAACCGCCGCCGACGCAAGCGAGGAGAATATCCGGCAAACCGCCCCATTTTTCCAGACATTGAGCGCGGGTTTCCTGACCGATCACCGCATGGAAGTCGCGGACCATCATCGGATAGGGGTGGGGTCCCGCCACTGAACCGAGGATGTAATGGGTGGTTTCCACATTGGTTACCCAATCGCGAATCGCTTCAGAGGTGGCATCTTTGAGAGTTCCAGTTCCTGCGGCAACGGGGCGGACTTCAGCCCCCATCAGACGCATTCTAAACACATTCAGGGATTGACGTTCCATATCCTGAACGCCCATATAAATCACGCATTCTAGGCCAAAGCGGGCGCAGACGGTGGCCGTTGCAACGCCATGTTGACCCGCGCCGGTTTCGGCGATAATCCGCTGTTTGCCCATGCGTTTGGCGAGGATGGCCTGGGCGATCGCATTGTTAATTTTATGAGCACCCGTATGGTTGAGGTCTTCCCGTTTCAGATAAATTTGTGCGCCGCTGCCCGAGGGTCTAGCATAATGTTGAGTCAGGCGTTCCGCGAAATACAGGGGGCTAGGACGTCCGACATAATCATGGAGTAACAAGTCCAGTTCGGCTTGAAATTCCGCGTCGTTGCGATATTGCTGATAGGCGGTTTCCAGTTCCGCCAGGGCAGGCATGAGGGTTTCGGGGACATATTTGCCGCCAAAGCGTCCGAAGCGGCCAAAGGTATCGGGTTTTTGCTCTTTTGAGGTTGGGTTTAGGGGTCTGGGTGTGGTAGTCACGGCGATCGCAATAAATAAAATAATAAAGGAATCCGACTTCCATTATACGAGGCCACTGCTCATTCCGGAGTTCTCCATTTGTCTAGCTTTCCCACTTTTAACCCCCAGGGGTTTGCCCTAGGCTAAACTACAGTGGATTGCTGTTTCATACGATTTGATAAGGTTTATGGACGCTTCTAAAAAGAAATCGGGTCGGGACAATCGCATCGCTTATCAAGAATTCGGAACAGGTAGCCAACCGAATGCCGCCACGCAACGTCCGGTTACGGAACTGCCGCCTTCTGAGCAAAAGATTCGAGTTCAAGCCTCTCGCAAGGGGCGCAAGGGGAAAACGGTTACAGAAATTACCGGCTTTCAACTTAAACCCGAAACTTTATCGGACTTGGCAAAACAGCTAAAAAGCCAGTGCGGAACTGGGGGGACGGTCAAGGAAAATGCGATTGAAATGCAAGGGGATTGCAAGCAAAAAGTTGTGGAAATTTTGACAGGTTTAGGTTACCCGGCCAAAATCAGTGGTGGCTGATTTTAACTCCTCCAAACTGCCCCAATGGAAGGATAAATCCCATAAATCAATGCTTCAATTGGGGCGAGATATAGCGGTTCTGTGGACTCATTATGTAATCTCTAAAGCCCCTCTCCCTCTTTGGGAGAGGGGTTTGGGGTGAGGGCTTTACCGTATATTCATGAGAACCACGATATGGGCAGTTTTTCTAAACAATTTGCTTCAAATTTTGAGCCACGCTGTTGAGTCGGTCGGTGCCGGTTTTGACTTGGCTAATGCCTAGGGCGGTTTGACTAGCAACTTTATTTAGGGAGTTCATGGCTTCTACGACTTGCTGAATGGCGATCGCTTGCTGTTTGGCGCTCAAAGAGATTTGTTGGGTACTTAAGGTAATGTTATTAATGGCTTCGGTGACTCCCTCGAAGGCTTCGGCAGTTTCTTTCGCAATTTTTAAACTCCCTTGGACCGTTTTACTGCCTTCATCAGTGACAATGACTGTGGAATTAATCGCCGATTGAATGTCTGAAACCAGCCCATTAATCTTTTCAGTGGATTTCTGACTTTGGTCAGCGAGTTTTCTAATTTCACTGGCAACTACTGCAAATCCTTTGCCATGTTCCCCGGCTCGAACTGCTTCTACCGCAGCATTTAAGGCCAGCATATTCGTTTGAGTTGCTAAATCACTGACGAGTCCAGAGATATTACGAATTTGCGAGGTTTGTTCGCTCAAGCGGAGGATTTGTTCAGCGATTTCTCCCACTTTGGCTTTTAAAGCGGACATATCGGCTAAGGTGCGTTCGACGGCTTTACTCCCGCCTTCGGTTAAGACTAAGGCATTGCGGGCATCAGCAGCAGCAGCTTCCGCTTGTTCTGCTGATTGTCGGGAGGATGCACCCAATTCATCCATTGTTGTGGTAGTTTGATTCACCGACGCTGCCTGATCGTTGGCAATGCGTTCTTGTTGGGTCATGGTGGTGGAGATATCCCGAGAGGATTCGGTGATTTCTTGGGCGACTTCCTCAACCCGTCGGTTCACTCCAGAGGCGATCGCCCATACGGCATAAGCCATTAACCCCAGTTCGATTAATCCGCCCAGAATTAGGGTTAATTGCAAGTTATTTAAGCTCGTTTCGAGGTTCCTGATTTCTTGAGATCCAAGTTGTTGCTCAGTGGGGGTTAAGAGGGCTTCGTTGCTGCCTAAATTTTGGGTGGCAATGGGCTTGAGACTGGTCCAGGATTGCTGCGCTTGTTCTCGGTTAGAATAGAGCAAGACCAGAAGTATCAATAATCCACCAAAAGGTAGCAACGCTACCCGCCAAATGTACGAGTTTAGTTTCCGATTAGAATCCATATAAGTTTTCCATTCTTTAGCAGGCGATCAACTTTTAACGACCCTTTTCGGTCTGAAAAACCCTGATAATTTGTTGTAGTTGCTACCGATTGAAGGGAGGAAGTTATTTTCTACCCGGTGATGATAATTTATAGAAAATTATATCATTTCTGGGAGGGTTTTTTGGAATCTGGGGAGGGGGAGGAGTTCCGGGGGCTGAGGTGGAGGAGGGAGGGGAAGGGGTCGAGCGATCGCCTGATGGCGGATTGCTTTGGGGTTGAGAAATCCGTAGTTTTACGGAAAAGAAGGGGGGAGCATCCCAGGAACACAGGAGCGCCTTCCCCTGGGTTCGAGTCGAGGCTGTGGGGGGGAATAGAGGGAGAGCGATCGCCCCTTTAACCCGGGCTAAGGGTGCAAAAATGGCGATCGCAAAATGTCTCGGCTTTCCGGGGGTGAGGCGTCTCTCATCAACTCCCCCGACCCCAGGTTAAATCGCAAAAAAA
>NZ_JAFLQW010000157.1 GCF_017313335.1 Phormidium pseudopriestleyi FRX01
CTCGGACGTGAAACGCGACTGCGGCGAAGATACTTGGAGGGTAGCCTCCTGGGAAAATAGCTCGGTGCCCGGTCACTATTTAAACTAAAAAGCCTCCTGTCTCTCTACATAGAACAGGAGGTTTTTTATTGTTTAGAGTTTATCTATTAGTTAGTGGTCGGTTTGTTGATTTTTCCTGATTTTTCCCTATTAAGGATAGGAAATATAGGGAGTTTAAATCATTCTGACATAGAGATAGCGAGCAAGATGCTCGCACTCCAAGGTTCTTGGGCTTAGATCCATTGTCAAATTCATTTAGGGTCGCTATATAGGGAGTTTAAATCAAAATGAATTGGACTGGACAATTATTTGGTCGGGGGGAGCATCTTGTCCCCTTGCTGCTCTAGTCTGGGGCAAGATGCTCCCCCTCCGAGTTAAAGGGTAGGGTGAAACTGCTGCAAGACTCGTTCTAGAAAGCGATCGCCCATCAAAGGTAGAGAAGAAATCTAGATCTTAACTAAAATTGGACTGGCTGGAGACTGCTTCAGCGCCTGAATTTAGAGGGGCTTACATCGGCCAAAAGGGACCCAAATTTTGGGGAATTTTTGCTAATTTCTGGAAGGCCCAATCAACGATCGCCCCGTTGAAAAGGGTTTTCTCCGGATTTTGTCCAGAGGACTTGGGATTATAGTTGCACCCTTGGTGGATCGGTGGGGATAAAAAATTTCTCCCACTGGACTAGACTCAAAACAAAAAACGTACTAGAATCCACCTCGGTTACATTTCTGTTACATTGTTATAGTCGCACAGCATCACGTTTTGGGGGCGTAGAAACCAGTGGGTCTGTTCAATCGCTTTTCCCTATCCCGGGATATGGGTATCGACCTCGGTACCGCGAATACCCTTGTTTATGTATCTGGTAAAGGTATTGTTCTGCAAGAACCCTCTGTGGTTGCTATTGATAAAGACGAAAAAGTGCCGTTGGCAGTGGGAGAGGATGCAAAAAAAATGCTGGGCCGGACGCCTGGAAATGTTATTGCCCTGCGTCCCCTGCGTGATGGCGTTATTGCAGATTTCGATACGGCTGAACTCATGCTCAAGCACTTTATCCGTCGGGTGCATGAGGGGAGAACCTTAGTCTCGCCTCGAATTGTGATCGGAATCCCCTCGGGAGTCACTGGGGTGGAGCGCCGTGCTGTTATGGAGGCAGCCGCTCAAGCTGGGGCTAGGGATGTCTATTTAATTGATGAGCCGATCGCCGCGGCGATCGGTGCAGGGTTACCCGTTGCGGAGCCAACAGGTAACCTGATCATCGATATTGGCGGAGGAACGACTGAAGTCGCCGTTCTGAGTTTGCAGGGAACCGTACTGAGCGAATCCGTGCGGGTCGCTGGAGATGAACTGAACGAAGCGATTATTCATTACATGAAAAAGGTGCATAACCTGGTAATTGGGGAGCGCACCGCTGAGGATATCAAAATTCAGATTGGTTCAGCCTATCCCACTCATGAAGATGATGACTCCATGATGGAGGTCCGTGGCTTGCACTTACTGTCAGGGTTGCCCCGAACGGTAACGATCAAGGGACCGGAAATTCGGGAAAGTATGGCCGAACCTCTAGCGGTCATTGTAGAAGCCGTAAAACGCACCTTAGAGCGAACCCCTCCGGAACTCGCGGCAGATATTATTGACCGAGGTATTATGTTGGCTGGGGGTGGCGCTTTATTGCGGGGGCTAGATACTCTGATTAGTCATGAGACTGGCATCGTGACTCATGTGGCTGCTGATCCTTTGAGCTGTGTTGTACTCGGCACGGGCCGGGTTCTCGAAAACTTTAAACAGCTAGAACGGGTGTTCAGCGGTCGTTCTCGTAATATGTAAGGCCAGTTGCTCCGATAACAAGTATTCAAATCGTCTGATGAAGACTGAAGTCTCTAAAAATTCCTAATGTACACATTGCGTCGCTGGTGGGATCGGCATGGTTTACAAGTAGCACTGGTGGGTCTAACCATCTGTGCTGCTTTGGTTGTTCGGTACACTCAAGGTTCGGCTGTGATTGAACTTTACCAATGGGCGACTCGACCCTTTGCGTCGAGTCCTACCCAACAAGAACAACTAACCAATGCCCGAACTCTGGAATTGCAAAACAAGGTCCAAGAACTCGAAAGCCAAAACGAAAAGCTCAAAGAACTCTTGAACTATGTTTCCCCCAATAAAAAAGAAGGGATCCTTGCTCCAATTGTTGGCCGTAGTGCAGACCATTGGTGGCAGCAGGTAACTTTGGGTCGAGGACGGGAAGATGGCATTAAAGAAAACTACATTGTCACGGGTCCCGGTGGCGTGGTGGGAAGAGTGGTCAGCGTTACTTCCCATACCAGCCGAGTTTTGCTGATTAGTGACCCTAGTTCTCGGGTGGGCGTGACGATTAGTCGTAGCCGCCAAATGGGGGTGATGCGAGGACAATCGGCTTCTCGGGCGGTGATGGAGTTCTTTGAGAAGGTGCCTGATGTGAATAAAGGGGATGTTGTGTCGTCATCTTCTTATTCAAAACTTTTCCCGCCGGGGTTACCGATCGGTCGGGTCGAGTCGGTGAATTTGAATAAAAGTCCAGCACCAGAAGCGGTAATTGAGCTAACGGCTCCGATGAGCTTGCTGGAGTGGGTAGTGGTTAACCCCTATGAAAACCCTGGTTCTTCAGAGGATTCTGACGAACTGCAAAATTAGGAAATGCGATGAGAACTTCTTCTTTTACTTACGGGTCTCATTTGTCAGGGGGAATGCGGTTAGTCGTGAATGCGGCGATCGCCGTCGGTTCGGTCCTGTTGTGCTTGCTGCTGCTCCCGACGCGCTTTCCGGGTATGGAACTATTGGGGATTGCCCCGAACTGGTTGTTGATTTGGGTGGTCGCTTGGAGTATCAAGCGCAAGCCGATTCAAGGCGCTTTAGCCGGGGTTGTCTTGGGTCTGCTGTTAGATGCAATGACTTCGGGAACTCCGACTCATGCGGTTAGTTTGGGGGTGGTGGGCTATCTGACGGCTACTTTGCAGAAGCAAAAATATGTCCAGGAAGATTTTATCTCCGTGGCTCTGATTGTATTTGGAATGTCGATGTTGGCGGATACGATTCGGGCGTTGCAGTTTAGTGGGATCGGCGATCGCGCTTTGAGTGAAATTTGGGCCTACCATCAACCCCTCGCTCTGGCTTGTGCTATTCTCAGTAGTCTGTGGGCTCCGGTTATCTATTTTCCCCTGAATCGTCTATGGGAACAAATGCAAGCCTTTGATCGCTCCTAGACCCCTCCGGTTAATCTGTCTCTCTAACGGGAAACTTCCAGTTTAACCTGGGGACTCTCGCTCTAAAATTAGAGTAACGGGTCCATCGTTAACGATTTCCACCTCCATCATCGCCCCAAATTCGCCTGTTTCGACGGTTAAGCCACTTTCCCTTAACTTTTTAACAAATTTCTCATAGAGTTCTTGGGCCATTCCTGGCGGTGCAGAACGGTCAAAGGAGGGGCGGCGACCTTTTCGACAGTCGCCGTAGAGGGTAAACTGACTCACCACTAACAGTTGCCCTTGGATATCCAAAACCGATTGATCCCACCGACTGCTATCGGCCTGGGGTTCGGGAAATAACCGCAATTCTAAACACTTTCGGGCCATCCAGTCGAGTTCGGTCTCTGTATCCCGATCGCTGATGGCAACCAAGAGATTCAGTCCGGGGCCTATTTTCCCCAGGATTCGACCCTCGACGGTTACTTGAGAAGATTTAACGCGCTGGATAACGACTCGCATAGACTGGATGGATGGGGTGATAACGCATTGCCGATCGCCTTTAAATATCGCTTCAATAACTGGGCAATTCCTGGGCAATCAAGGCGATCGCTCCTGTCTCTACAAGGGCGATCGCCTCTTGACTCTACCATCAAAACCGGACCCTCTTTAACCCGTCCAGCTATTTTCCAAACCCTTTGCCGCGAGAGGTCGAAGGAAGACAAACACACTTGTTTAACTGCGATCGCAAGGCTTCCTTATCCAAATTCTGGCCGATGAACACTAATTGCGTCTTCGGTTGACCCTTCCAATCATCATCATCAATCGAGAAACGCTTGCCGCTCAAGTGAAAAATATGACGGCGATCGCTCTCATCAAACCATAAAATCCCCTTGGCTCGAAATACCGTTGCCGGTAACTGATTATCTAAGAAATACTGAAACTGACGAATCGACAAGGGTTTATCGCTCTCGAAGGAAATCGACGTAAACCCATCCATCTCCAAATGATTCGAGTGGTGATGATGTTCGTCATGGTGGTCATGCTCGCAATGATCGTGGTCATGGTCACAACTGGAATGATCATCATGCTCATGAGCATGATGGTCATGGTCGTGATCATGATGGTCGTGATCATGATCATGCTCCCCTTTCGAGGCGACTTGATCGTCATTAAAATACTTATCCGACTCAAACAACCCGACACTGAGAATCAAAGGAAGCGGGACCTGGGATTTTGTCGTCCGCAAAATTCTGGCATCGGCTTTAATATCCCGAATCTTGCACTCCAACAGATCCACATCCGTCTCATCCACGAGATCTACCTTGTTGAGCAAGATAATATCGCCATAAGCAATCTGACTATACGCGGCTTGAGAATTAAACAGATCCAAACTGTAATTCTCCGAATCCACCAGAGTCACGATCGAATCTAAACGAGTTAAGTCTCGGAGTTCTGTTCCTAAGAAAGTCAGAGCTACGGGTAGAGGATCTGCGAGTCCTGTGGTTTCCACGACCAGATAATCGATCTGATCAGAACGCTCTAAAATCTTATAAACGGCATCGAGTAAATCGTTGTTAATGGTGCAACAAATACAACCATTACTTAATTCCACCATATCCTCGCCGGTGGAGACGATCAGTTCGTTATCGATGCCGACTTCCCCAAACTCGTTGACCAATACGGCAGTTTTCAGTCCCTGCTGATTCGTCAAGATATGGTTGAGTAACGTCGTCTTGCCACTCCCAAGAAAGCCTGTAATGATGGTAACCGGCAATCCGTATTTCGGGGCATCCATTGCCTCGGACTCTGGGTTAGAGGTTGCTGTTGTCTGCATGGGTTATCAAATTGGGGTCAAAAAATCTAAGGGGCTGGTTATTCATTAATCTAATGAGTCATCCAATTTGATTTTAGACGAAGATTGTGCCTTTCATCCCCAGACATTGCAGATTAATACTTTGCGACATTAGTTTTAATTGCTCGACTTGGCTTTAGTGCCGATCGCAAATCCTCGACACAACCCCCAATTAGGCGGGTTCTGCACTAATTTCCAGCCTTTAACCTGGGTAAAGCCGGAGGATTTTACCATTTGACCCAAACAGTATAAGGTGGGTACCCAATAGTTGCTAGAATTTCCCGCATATTCATTATTGGGATAAAACTCTATCACCTGTTGCTCTCCGGGGTATCCCTTGCCGATGCCTCCTCGGTAGGGACTAAAATCATCGAGAATGGCAGATTCGATGTAAATTTCGCCATCACAGAGGGTGGATAACTTATCGAGGGCCAGCAGGGGGTATCTGAGGTGGTCAAGGGTTCCGAAACAGAAGATGACATCAAAGTGGCCTAATTCTGATTCATTGAGGTCATACACGGATTTTTCTAGGCGTTGACAGATGGTTTCGTCAAACCCCAGTGCTTCTCGGCACAAATCAAAGGTTTCCCAGGCATGGCGATCGCGTTGATCCAAGCGTCCGAGATAGTCCGAAAAATCATCGATCGCCACCACTTCCCGCGCACCCCGTTTTAGGGCCTCAAACGTCCAGTATCCATCCCAGGCCCCCACATCTAAGACTCGTTTTCCGCTCAGGTCCTCTGGAACGCCATACATTTCTGCATTCAGGGGATTATCGCCGGGGGTGACAATTCCCCCCGGTAACTGAATTTTGTGATACCAAAAGGGGAATGATGCTACTCGTTCTTGAAGGGTGGGGGATGCTGTTTCTGGGACAGGACTTACGCAATCTTTAACATTAAACCCTAAATGTAGAGGCGATTCGCGAATCGCCTCTACATTTAGGGGAGATTCTCCAAATATGGGTAAGTCCTGTGGGAGAGATTGGACAGTTACTGCGTTTGACGGTGGGGAAGGATTGGAGGGAAACATCACCTCCAGTAA
>NZ_JAFLQW010000495.1 GCF_017313335.1 Phormidium pseudopriestleyi FRX01
ACTCCTCTGATAAATATTATGGCAATTCTTGTAGCCCCTCTCCCATTTTGGGAGAGGGGTTGGGGGTGAGGGCTGCAAGGATTGCTACTATTATCTTACCCAATCTGGTGCATTCGGCAATAAGGCGTAAAGGTTTTTTAACGTTTGGATATCTTTCTGAAACCAAGTCTCCATCCACTGACTGTATCCGGCAATCACTTGACTCTCAAACGCTTTCCCTTGCAAGAGTTGGGTAATTAAATGGGCTGTCATCATTCCCGACATGACTGCTTTTAAAACCCCATGAGATGAGGCTGGATCTAGAACAGTAGCGGCATCTCCGACTAGAAAATAACCGGGTCCTGCGGGGGGAGACACTTGTCTCCATGTGACATCGGCAACGGCGGGTTTTCCCCAGGGTTTTAGGGTTTGAAATTCGGCGGGTTGCCAGTTTTTTTCTATTCGTTGGTTGCCGAAATCAAGGCGGGTCCATTGGTAGAGTTGGGGTCTGACTTTTGCAGTCCAAATCCATCCCGAGTCATTGGCAACGATCGCCGGTGCATCATCTCGGATGGGACAGTCTCCTTCCACATAGCCATAATGGGCGATTAAGGGAGGAGAAAATGGGTTGATTGCTAACTTTAATGGTTTGGCTAACCACTGTCTGCTGCCGGTGGCATCGACTGCAAATTTGGCCTTGATTTCACCTTGGTTGGTGGCGATTCCTGTAACTCGGTTTTGGCTAACAATCGGATGTAAGGCGCGACAGGGTTGACGAACTTCGACCCTTAATTCGATCGCCCGATCGCGCAACATTGTATCGAAATCTGCCCGCCATGCCTGAAATCCCTGCCAAGGTCCGGTTTCATCGGACCCGAATGGCTCAAACCGGGGAGAACTCTCCCATTGTATCCAGTTCCCTGTATGGCGTAAGAATCCGGCAGCTAAGAGGCGACTGCCGACTCCTAACTGCTGTAACAGGGGTTCGATGCCGGGGTGGAGAGTTTCCCCGGGATGAGGGCGGGGGAAGGGTTCCGCTTCGGCGATCGCCACTCGGAACCCTTGTTGTGCCAGGGCAATGGCGGCAGCAGTCCCTCCTGGACCACTCCCAGCGATCGCCACGTCAAACTCACACATTTTTTGATTCCCAGACTCCGGAATCCCGTTTCATCAACACCCGCAGTCCATCCACAAACAGGATTACCCGTTCCCGGACTTCCACCCAGCGTTTTCGCACGTCTTCCGGGGTAGTTATATTTCCATGCTGATACATTTCAAACCGATAAATTTTTCCCCGTAAGCGTTTGCCCGTCTGGGTTTGTGCCTCTTGCAGTTCCGTTTCCGTTGGGGTCACTTCCCGGAAGGAGAGAACACCCCATTTGGATTTTTCATTGACAATTTGCCCAAATGCCTGGGCGTTTTGTGCCTCAGACTGTCCGGGACGAAAGTATTTCTCCTCTTCGATACCTAAAGCGCTATACACATAAGCCATTGTTAGCACTCTCGCCTCGTATTCTCGCACATTCACTTGTCCCGTTAAGGCTAAGGTGAATTTACCTTGTAAGGCGTTGGTGACGTAATCGACATGATCGAATGCCTCATATTCCACCACTTGGCGATCGGTCAATTGCACTAAGCGCGGTCCCGGAACCCCATCCCAAGGCAATTCCCCGGTTTGACCGATTTCTGCATCGGTGAGAGGGCTAACGGTGGGCCAACTTCGCATCGGTTCAAAGGTGCGGGCGGCATCGGGCGACACCGCAGGCCAAAACGCACTAAGTGCGGCACAAAGTTTAGAATCTTCCGGGAAGGGACTGCCCAAACCATAGGCAGCTAAGAAGTCTAAGCCTTCTGGAGTGCGGTCAAAACTCACATCCCATCCGGGTGCATAGATTCCGGCAGCCGCATCCGGGAGGTAGGATTGACGATTCAGGATGAAACGGTCTAGGGGCCGCTGTCTCACAAAGGCTTGAACGGGTAAGGAGACGATCGCCGTTACGGTGGCATCTTCCGGGCGAAATCCAGCCTCGGTTAACGCCAAATTCGGCGGCATTCGCTCATCGGCTAAGGTTTCCGGGGGAATGCGCCAAATGCTGTTTCTCACGGCTTCTGGCACCGATTGTTCCCACCAATCCATGAGTTGCCGTTGATCGCAGGTGGGGAAGTAATCCGGGGCGCTTACGAGGGAATAAGCAGGAACCCTTCGGGGGATTTGGATGGCTAATTCGGGACAGAGGGCTTCAATCCAGCCATCTGCGGTAAAGTCAAGGTAATGTAAGGCATTGTATCCGCCTTGGGCTACTATACTAGCAACATTTGGGCGTTCATTCAGGTCAGCGACTGCCCCGTTGGGTAAGACTTGATGACGGGCGTGTACATATTCCGGGGCGTGTCGCGCTTCGTTGTCTGCGGGAATCAGCAAGCTGGAGGAGAGGGTTAAGCCATAGTTGGCGGGAACTTGATAGGTAAGGGTTTTGCCTTGATATTCTGCCGCTTCGACGAGGTTAGGATGGACGATGGGGGTGAGAATGCCGATGCCATCATCGGGGTTTTGTGAGAACTCAGCGATGCCTTCGGTAAAGATAAAGGGGGAATTGCTGATATCAGGTTCACTCCATCCGGTGTCATACCCTTGGTTTTGCAGTTGGAGATGGATGCGACGGAGTTTTTCGTTGATATGGCTGGCTTCTAGGCTAAGGGTTAAGTTAAAATTACGCAGACATTCATTGCCGCTAAAGAGTTTGTGTAAGGGAAACCAGAACAAGCGGCGATCGTCGCCATCGCGAACGCGCATGGGTTTGTATCCCGGGCGATCGCCTCGACGGATTACGGCAATATAGGCACTATACCTGGCTGGAATCACCCGCATGGCTTGGGAGTCACCTTCTACAAAGGGTAAAAAGCCGCGATTTTTGCTGTCATACAGGGCTTCAGCAGTTCCCACTCGGGCGACCCCTGTCCTGGAAAAGCACAAATCTGCGTGTTTCTGGTGGGGTGTGTCCGAGGCAACACGGTATTCGGAGGCAAAGACGGCGATCGCCAAGGGTCCATAATTCGCCTTGACCCGCAATTCCATTAAGGAGGGGGGTTCAACGCCATAAACGTAGTTTTCCACCGCTTCAATCTCAGCGAGGGTGGGAAAGGCGGTTAATTCGCTGCCCTGAGACCCGGTGACGACCGTCGCCGCAGCTAAGGCATGATAGAGTAAACTCCGGGCGGGAGAACCCGGTGCGATCGCCCGATTCCCTTCATCAGCAAAATCTGTAAATCCTGGAATAGTGCGGTTGATGTTCGGGAGGATTTTCCCCAATTCGGCTGTCAGATTTGCCGCTGTGATATCCAACCCATGCTGTAACAGTAATTCTCGCCATCCGTAGTTCGCAAGGCGATCGCAGACTTGTTTAACCTGATCAATTAAGGCCATAAGT
>NZ_JAFLQW010000036.1 GCF_017313335.1 Phormidium pseudopriestleyi FRX01
GGGTCGAAGGGTCGAAGGGGGTTTGGGGTGAGGGCTGTACCTTGTGGACATGAGAAACGCTATATTTCCCTTCCACTTCATCCTTTTGTCTCCTTCCCTCCTCCACAAATTAACCAGCCGTTTCATACACCAGAAAACTCATGGGTGAAATTGCAATTTCTCTAAAGAATGTTTCCAAATGCTTCAAACGCTATCATCATCCCGCCGATCGCCTCAAAGAAATTCTCCTCCCAGGTAAAGTCCGATCCGATGAATTCTGGGCATTACGAGATGTCTCCCTCGAACTTCCTAAAGGCAAAACCCTCGGCGTTGTCGGTCGCAATGGTTCCGGAAAAAGTACCCTCTTACAAACCATTGTCGGCACTCTATCTCCCACCAGCGGCCAAGTTGAAGTCAAAGGCAGAATTTCCGCCCTCCTAGAACTCGGCAGTGGGTTTAATCCGGAATTTACCGGACGGCAAAACGTCTTTTTTAATGCTCAATTACTCGGTCTATCTCAACAAGAAGTAGAGAACAGATTCGATGAAATTGTCGCCTTTGCTGATATCGGCGACTTCCTGGATCAGCCCGTCAAAACCTACTCCAGTGGGATGTTTGTCCGGTTAGCCTTTGCCGTCGCCACCAGCGTTGACCCAGATATTCTAATCGTGGATGAAGCTCTTTCAGTCGGAGACGAAGCCTTTCAACGGAAGTGCTTTGCCCGGATTGAAACCATCCAAGAACGAGGCGGGACGATTTTATTTGTCTCTCACGCCGCAGCGATGGTTATTGAGTTGTGTGATTCCGCTATTTTCATGCATGATGGGGAATTACTGCTCTATCATACGCCCAAAATTGTGGTAGATAAATATCAAAAACTGATTTACTCTCCCACCCATAAAGTAGAGGCTTTATGTGAGGACATTCGCAAATTAAATCAAGAAAAAGATGAAGCAGAACAGGCAGAAAAGCTGCCACTGTTCACCCCTCATTCCAGTGAATTTGCAATGCCCGCGAACGGTCCTGTAGAACAGGCAGCGCGGGCTTATTATGATGAGGACCTGCAACCGAGCAATACCCTGCATTATGAATCTCGGGGAGCAAAAATTATCGAACCCCACATCATGACACCTACGGGAAAAAAAGTGAACAACCTGGTGGGGCGTCATGAATATGTCTACACTTATACCGTGGAATTTTTGGAGGCTGCTTCTCAAATTCGCTGTGGGATGTTGGTGAAAACAATTAGCGGTTTGGACCTTGGGGGGGCGTCCCATTCATTTTCTGAACAATCTCTGCAAACGGTTGAAGCAGGGACGAAAGTTGTTGTAAAATTTCGGTTTAAATGTTTGCTGAATCCCGGCGTCTACTTTTTAAATGCAGGGGTTTCGGGTATTGTCAATGGGGATTTTACTTATTTAGCTCGCTGTATTGATGTGGCAATGTTTCGGGTTCAACAGGAACAAAGTTTATCCGCCACCGGCATTGTAGACTTACTGGTTAAACCCACTGTCGCCCTGGATGCGGAGGTTTCGGAAACGGTCAAACAAATCGAATTGATTTAATTGCACCGTTATGGGTGTAAAGGTCCTTTACTTGATATAGATACTAGGAACCATGTCGTTGCCTCTGATTGTCACCGGAATGCACCGTTCGGGAACTTCTCTGATTGCTTCGTTGATTAAAGTCATCGGGGTGGAACTTGGCGATCGCCTCTATCAAGCAGACTGTTTTAATGTGAAGGGGTATTTCGAGGACCTGGATTTTCTGGAGTTTCAGCGATCGCTTCTCCAAGAAAGTTGTCCCCCGGGAGACTCCGGTTGGCCGGATTGGGGTTGGACAGAACAGGAATCTCTCAACGTTGACCACTTTAAAACGGGTTTGGCAACGGCACAAGGATTAATTGACTCGCGAAATACTCAGGGAGGACTCTGGGGTTGGAAGGACCCCCGGACCTCCCTAATGCTCGATTTTTGGCAGGAGTTACTCCCTGACGCCCGTTATTTATTCGTGTATCGTCTCCCCTGGGATGTGGTGGATTCCATTTTGCGTCTAAATAGTGGGATTTTTTCCCAGCGTCCCGATTATGCCATACGCAGTTGGGCCTATTATAATCGCCATATTTTGGATTTCTATCGCCGCTATCGAGATCGCTGTCTATTGGTGAATATTAATGTGCTTTTAGCACAACCGACTAAATTAGTCAACCTTTTAGAAACTAAGTTAAATCTTCCCGTAAAATCGGGGTTAGATGACTCAGCATTCCAAACCATTTATGACCCGAATTTGTTTCAGCAATTGCCCGATGAGTGCCCCTTGGTTCGGTTTCTCCAACGTCCGGAATTACCCTACCTTTCTATTTTAGAAGAACTGGATTGGACGGCGGATCTGCCCAGCCATTTTACCCCACAGCCGAACTCGAATTCGTTCCCTTTAGAAATTTATCCCCTCTGGTTACATCATGAAGCGGTCCAAGGTAGAATCCAGCTTGAAACTCTGGCAAATTCGGCTTCTAAGTCGGTCGAGTTCCAGGCCGAGTGCGATCGCCTCCGAGAACAAATGGCTTGGATGGAAACATCGAAGTTCTGGAAACTCAAGGTAAAATGGTCGGAAGTGAAACAGGCACTCGCCCGAACCATTAATCTCAAATCAAGCCAATTATAGGATCAGGGTAATATGTCGGAATCGGCAGCAGACTACGCAATGTCCAAGATAGCGGTATCAGTGATTATTCCTTGTTACAACCAAGGAGAGTTTGTTTTAGAGGCGATCGCCAGTGTCGAAAGCTGTCAAGACAAGGTTTATGAAATTTTAATTGTTAATGATGGTTCGACTTCCCCAGTTACCCAAAAGGTGCTGACTTATCTCCAAGAAAAGGGATATCAGGTGATTGACCAATCCAATCAAGGACTCGCCGCTGCCCGAAATACTGGCATCAAAAAAGCCCGGGGTCGCTATATTTTACCCTTAGATGCTGATAATAAAATTAAACCGGCCTATATTACCCAATCCATCGAAATTTTAGATGAACACCCGGAAGTGGGGGTGGTCTATGGCAATGCGGAATTATTTGGAGAAAAAACCGGGATTGTCGAGGTTCCTGATTTTGATATCAATCGCCTCGTGGCTGGAAATTATATTGATGCCTGTGCGGTTTTTAGAAGAATGGTTTGGCAGGACTGTGGAGGGTATGATTCCCATATTCCCCAAAAGTTAGGCTATGAAGATTGGGATTTTTGGTTAGGAATTGCCGAGAAAGGCTGGCAATTTCACCATATTTCTGAGGTGATGTATGAGTATCGCTTTCGGGTGAATTCAATGGTGAGTGCTTGTAACCTACCGGAGAATCGGCGGGAATTATTTCGCTATATTTGTAGCAAGCATATTGGATTATATGCGACTAATTTTGCTAATATTTTTGCTCAAAAAGAGTCCGAACGGTTAGAAGAACAGGAGAAAAATGAGAAAATCGCTGCAAATCTGAACAAAACTGAGGTGAAATTAGCGGTTTTGCGATCGCAATTGGAAGAAGCAGAAACCGAGTTGCAAGTCCTGCGAGGACAACGGCAAGAAACCGAGGCATTGGACCCGAGGGCAAAAATAGCCCAGTTGGAGGAGGAAATTCAGGAATTACAAGGGGAACTGGGGCGATCGCAAGGGGAAAAGCGATCGTTAGAGTCTCAAATCCAAGACTTACAGCAGCAGTTGGCGCAATCTCGCGCTGATTTTGAGGTGGAACGGGAGGAAGCAGTGCGATCTTCTCAACTCCAACAGCAGGAACTCGAACAAACCCGGACCCAGATGCAGGCACAACTGGATGAACTCACCCACCAGTCCCAACAGCAGATCGCCCAAATTCAGGCGGAGTGGGAGGGCCAAGTTCATGAACGCGATCGCATCCACCATCAACTCCAATCCCAGATATTACAGACTCAGACTGCCCTCGAACAAGCTCAACTGGAAATTGCAGCCATGCACACCAGTAAATTCTGGAAATTACGGACCCAATGGTTTAAGCTAAAACAAGCTTTCCGGATGACCGATCCAGTTAAGGGATGATTAATGTTAGTTCAAAATGCAGAGATGGAACATAAATTCATAAAAATGCTACTCCAATTTAGAGGAAATTTTTAATCTTTATTTCCTCTCCTATCCCAAGTTTTGAAAACCCCTTCACCCTGGTCAAATCGAGAACGAATGCTCAACCATCCTCTGTCCAAAACCCTAGAAAAATTATCCCGCGCCCAGCGGTTATCTAAACGGTTTTACGAAAAAGTAAAAACCCAAGGCGTCCGCTATGCTATGGCGAGATTATTTCGTAAACTTTATTTTAAACTTGATGAGAATCCCCTTCCGGGTCCCGGTGCGCCGGAAGTCACTCATCCTTATGCCGATTATCATTTTTGGTTGGGGCAAAATTCATCTCGGGCAGCAGATTTACGGCACAAAGCACAAACATTACAGGTGTTTCAATATCAGCCGTTAATTAGCATCGTTATGCCGGTTTATAATCCTCCAGAACTCTATTTGAGAATGGCACTGGATTCGGTGATATCTCAGATTTATCCCTACTGGGAACTCTGCATTGCGGATGATGCTTCGACCGCTGATTATGTCTGGCCTATTTTAAAAGAGTATGCGGAACGAGATGAGCGAATTAAGTTAGTATTTCGCGAGAAAAATGGTCATATTTCAGCAGCATCTAATTCAGCGATCGCCTTGGCAACTGGGGACTATATTGCCCTGTTGGACCATGATGATATGCTCAATGCCGATGCTTTATATGAAATGGCTTTATGCCTAAATCTGCATCCCGATGCGGATATGATTTATAGCGATGAAGATAAAGTTGATGACAGTAATATGCTGCGGGACCCGTTCTTTAAACCAGACTGGTGTCCCGATTCTTTTCTCTCTCGGATGTACACCTGCCACCTGGGATTGTATCGTCGGGCGATCGTCAATGAAATTGATGGATTTAGAGTCGGTTATGAAGGGTCCCAGGACTACGATTTTGTCTTAAGATTTACTGAAAAAACCGATAAAATTTATCATATTCCTAAAATTCTCTACCACTGGCGCATTCATCCGCAATCCACCGCCAGCGACTTAGAAACTAAAAACTATGCCGTTGATGCCGCCGAAAAAGCCCTCACCGAAGCATTAGTCCGCCGGGGAGAACCCGGAAGAGTCCTCCCCACCCCCGGAGGTCACTGGATTGTGCGCTATCATATCCAGGATTATCAGCGGGTTACGGTGATTATTCCCACCCGCAATTTCGGGTCAATTCTCAACACCTGCCTCACCTCAATTTTTGAGAAAACTACCTATCCCAATTATCAAGTGTTGGTCATCGATAATGGCAGCGATGAACCCGAAACCCTAGAGTTATTCAGTAAATGGCAAGGGAAAGAACCGGACCGATTTCGCTGCATTCAATACGACATTCCCTTTAATTTTTCTAAAATTAATAACTATGCCGTTACCCAAGCTGAAGGCCAGTATTTGCTATTTTTAAATAACGATACAGAAGTGCTGGATGGGGAATGGATGACCGCAATGGTAGAACAGGTACAACGCCCTAGTATTGGGGCAGTTGGGGCTTTGTTGTTGTACCCTGATGATAGCATTCAACACGCGGGAGTTGTGATTGGATTAGGTGGGGTTGCGGGTCACAGTCACAAGCATTTTCCGTCCCAGGTTCCCGGATATTACTATCAACTCAAGACGGTTAATAATTATTCTGCCGTCACTGCTGCCTGTTTGATGTGTCGTCGGGAAGTTTTTGAATCTGTGGGAGGGTTTAATGAGGAAAATTTGAGTATCGCTTTTAATGATGTGGACTTATGTTTGAAAATGCTGGAAAAAGGGTATCGCAATCTCTATTTGCCTCATGTTGTTTTGTATCATTATGAGTCAAAAAGTCGGGGATTTGAGGATACACCAGAAAAAATTGCTCGGTTTTCTAAAGAGATTGACTATATGCGAAATCGCTGGAAATCGATAATTACCCATGACCCATGCTATAGTCCGAATTTGACTCGCGATCGCGAAGATTATAGTATCTGGATTTAATCCAGCAATAATTGAATTAGGGAACCCATGAGTATCAGGAAGTGACCTCAATGACTATAAAACTGTTCAGTTCATCAAAGTTAAAGTCTTTTGCAAAAGCCTTATTGGGCAGACAAAATTTGCCCATACCTGAGATAAAAACGCCCTCTGAGCCTTTCTTATACTGCATTGATTCTCCTCAGTCTAAAGAGGCAATCTCGGCGGCTTTTGTGATTGTCAGTGGTTGGATTGTGGGGAGTGAATCCAGTCAGATTGAAGATGTCATTCTCTGTAATGAAAGCGATGACGTTCACCCCCTGACGGTAGTCGATCGCCCGGATGTGGAATCCGCCTATCCCAATCGTACCGCCATCGGGTTCCAAGAGTTTATTTTAACCAGTCAGCTTACCCTAGAAACCTCTTGGTTTATTCAGTTTTGGATGGATGAACAACTCTATCGCTTTCCAATAGATTTGTTGGTATCTGGAGAGTTATGCGAGGAGTTTTTGCAGCAGAAACAAGCCAAACTGCAAAAAATTCGTCCGATTTTGCAATGTCCAGTCTGCGAAAGCGATCGCCTCTTGGTTCAGAACTCCGTTCTCTCTTGTCCAGACTGTAGTTCAAAATTTCAACTAAATTCCAACCACTATAACTTCCTAAATCGCCAATTAACTGAATATGGCAATATTAAATCAACCGCTGCTATTTCCGCCAATGATTATGACCCAATTAGCCTCCAGTTAATCGAACAGCTTGCCAATGGATTAATTTTAGATAATGGCTGCGGGTTGAGAAATTTCTATTACCCCAATGTCATCAATTTAGATATTGTAAATTATCCCACCACCGATGTAATTAGTATTGGGGAAAAACTTCCGTTTAAATCCAATTCATTTGATGCCGTCTTTTCCCTGGCGGTATTAGAACACGTTAAAAACCCTTTTGAATGCGCCAAAGAAATTACTCGCGTTCTCAAACCCGGTGGAACACTTTATGCGGTGGTTCCTTTTCTCCAGCCTTTTCATGGCTATCCGGATCATTACTATAACATGACTAGCAGTGGTCTCAAAAATATATTTAGCGAATTAGAATCCCTAGATTGTACCGTCCAACTGCCGGGATTACCCATTGCGGCTTTAACTTGGTTTCTCAACTCTTATGTCCAAGGATTACCTCAACCCATTGCTGAACAGTTTAAAGACATGAAAATTGGGGAATTGTTAGCTCATCCGGACAGCTATTTGAACCAAGATTTTGTCACTTTTCTACATCCCAAAACCAATGAAGAATTAGCCGCTTGTAATTACTTACTTGCCAAAAAGCCCTGATAATTCATCACCTTAATTCCAAAAACCCTCCCTTGTCTAGGAGAGGGAGAGAAGTAGGGTGGGCAATGCCCACCAAACAGAAGGTGGGCAATGCCCACCCTACTCCTTTAACAACCGAATAGGAGTGATTTATTTTTTGGAATACCCTTAATTCCAAAACCCCTCTCTTGTCTAGGAGAGAGAGAGTATTCCCTCTACTATACCGACGCCCTAAACCATCGGGACAGTGTTAGATTCCCAGGGACAAGAAACCGGGTTTTTAGTCCAGATTCAGTGGTAAATAACAAAATGGAAATGGGTGAAAAACCCGGTTTCTAACCCTATTGTACCGGCGTTTTAGTCCTTAAACGATGTCATTGGCGATCGCACCTAAACTCAACCATGCCAGATTTTTTGATTATCGGAACCCAAAAAGGGGGGACAACCTCTCTCTATAATTACTTAATTCAACATCCCCAAATTCTTCCCGCTACTCAAAAAGAAGTTCATTTTTTTGACCTCAATTTTCATCAAGGAGTCGAGTGGTATCGCCAACAATTTCCTCCCCAGGAAACCGAGAAGCAAATGCTGACGGGAGAAGCGAGTCCTTATTATCTATTTCATCCCTTAGTTCCCCGGCGGGTTAAGGATTTATTTCCCCAGGTTAAGCTGATTGTGTTGCTTAGAAATCCTGTAGGGAGAGCTTGGTCTCATTATAATCATGAAGTGCGGTGGGGATTTGAAACACTTTCTTTTGCCGAGGCGATCGCCCAAGAACCAGTAAGACTCGCAGGGGAAGTGGAAAAAATGTTTGCCGACCCCAACTATTATAGTTACAATCATCAACATTACACTTATTTATCCCGGGGAATTTATGCGAATCAACTCAACAGTTGGATGGAACTTTTCCCCAAAGAGCAATTCTTAATCCTTTCAAGTGAAGCATTTTATGCCAATCCGGCGGCCATCCTCGCTGAAACTTTGGCATTTTTAGGGTTACCCCCGATGGAAATTGGCGACTATCCCAAGTACAATGCTGGAGAGTATGTCACCCTGCCGGATGGACTCCAATCCACCTTGAATCAATATTTTCAGCGGCACAACCAGCATCTTTTGGATGAATTTTCCCTCAATTTTTCTTGGGATTAAATCACCATAATGTGGTAAAAGAATGCGGGGGGATGATCATCTCGGTATAGAACGCGGGTGGAGGATCACTGCTCAAAGTTCGCTTTAATGTTGTCTAATTCAAACCTGTACGACACTGCAATGGAAAAGACCAATCACGGTATTGACTATGAAGGGACCTGGGATGCTTACGCCGAGGTCTGGCAAGAGTTGCATCCCGAACTCGATCGCATTGGCGATGAATGGATTGGAAAAGGGGCGGGTGCTGCGAGTACCCTAGCCGAATATGAAACCCTGATTGAACAGCGCTTCATTCAGCCTTATATTGGGCAGGAACATCGGGTTTTAGAAATCGGCGTGGGGGGTGGCAAAACCGGTGCATTGTTGCTCAAACACTGCAAAAGGCTAATTTGTGCGGACATTTCTAGTAAAATGCTAGAGGCCACGCGATCGCACCTTGGGGATGAGCGCGTCAGCTATCTCAAACTCGATGGACTAACCCTCAGTGCGATCGAACCCCATTCTGTTGATATCTGTTTTTGCTACGATACAATGGTGCATTTGGAACCTCGCGATATTTTCAATTATTTGACTCAAATTCCGGCCTTACTGCGCGGCGATCGCCTCTGTATTTTCCACCATACCAACATTATCAGCGAATTAGGTTGGCAAAAGTTTTTGAGTGAATGGCATCTCAATTTAAAGGGACAAAGGCATGGTTCAGCCTTTTCTGTGATGAGTGATCACATCATGGAAAAATTTCTCACCCATCTCAATTATGAAATTCTAGTCAAAGACACTCAATCCGTTCCCCGAGATTGCGTTTGGGTCTGCAAAGCCCCATTCGTTTAACTTTCAACCCCTTAAGATTAGGAACAAAAGGGGGTTGAATCATCCCAATTTGGACAGTCGGCCCTCATCCCCGGAACCCCCCTTCTCCCATTTTGGGAGAGGGATTTAGGGTGAGGGCAGCTTTCATGGGAATGCACTTATTATCTATCACTTTTTGTTCCTAATCTTAATTTTTGCCTCCTTATTGTTCACCATAACCATTGCAATTACAACTCATGCAAATTCTCTTTCTGCACCCTAACTTCCCGGCTCAATTTCGTCATTTAGCCACCGTATTAGGCAGTAATCCTAACAACACAGTTGTTTTTGGAACTAAAAATGAACGCCCTGAGTGGGTAATTCCTGGAGTCAAAAAAGCCTTATTTGAACCGAGTCGAGACCCCCATCCTGGCACTCACCATTATGTTCGTCCCCTAGAAAGTGCCGTCATTTACGGACAAGCAGTTTATCGGATGGCCGAACAACTTAAAACCCAAGGATTTGTACCCGATGTGATTTACGGTCATTCCGGTTGGGGTCCGACGATATTTGCCAAGGATATCTATCCTGAAACTCCCTTAATGTGCTATTTTGAATGGTATTATCATGCCTACGGATCTGATGCCAATTTTGACCCCAATGACCCCTTAAATGCCGATGATGTGGCGAGAATTCGAGTTAAAAATGCTCCTATTTTAATTGACTTGGCATCCTGTGATTGGGGAGTATCTCCCACCTATTGGCAGCGATCGCAATTTCCCCCAGAATTTCACAGTAAACTCTCCGTCGTTCACGATGGCGTCGATACCGAATATTTCAAACCCGATCCCGGTGCAAAATTAGTCCTCCCTAACCTAGATTTATCCCATGTGGATGAACTCGTCACCTATGTCGCGCGAGGAATGGAACCCTATCGCGGATTTCCAGAATTTATCGAAGCGGTGGGTTATATTCAGGAACGTCGTCCTAATTGTCATGTCGTCGTCGTCGGTTCCGATCGCGTTTGCTACGGCAAATCCCTCCCCAATGGTGAAACCTACAAAGACTATATGCTCAAAAAAGTTCCCCTAGATTTAACGCGGGTTCACTTTGTCGGGTCCTTGCCTTATGGATTATATTTAAAAGTCATTCAAGCGTCAGACGTTCATATTTATCTCACGCGACCCTTTGTTTTATCTTGGTCCATGATTGAATCCCTCTCCACAGGTTGCTTAGTCTTGGGGTCCGATACCCAACCTGTGCGAGAAGTGATCACCGATGGGGAAAATGGATTGCTTGTAGACTTTTTCTCCCCCAAACAAATCGCCGATCGCGTCGATGAAGTATTCAATCATCCGACTCGCATGGCAGAGATTCGTAAAAAAGCCCGAGAAACGGCGATCGAACGGTATGCGATGCCGATGTTACTAAAGCGCCACCTCCAACTCATTGAAGATGTCGCCAGTGGTGTTTTAAATAATAAAAGTTTCACCGTTTAATTAGTGAGAACCCTGTAATTCAAGTTTAGGCAGGGTAGGCAACGATGAGAAATCCAGTTTCTCATCGTTGCCTACCCTCGGATTTTTCAGTCTAATCTCATACTTTTGAACCCCTTAATATGTTGAGAAAAGGGCAAAAAGTAAGTTTCTTTAGGATTAATTTCTTGGCGAATGACCTGTCAATTATAATCTTGGGGTAAATCCTGACCCGCTAAAACCCAAACTACGTCCAGTGTTCTTCTGCAAAATCCTCAGCAAACATATAAGATATCAATCTGTAAAAGTTGATTTCTGTGAATTGTGAAACAGCAGGTTTGTCAGGAGATAAATTTAGTTTATAACACTTTCCATCATCAGTCTTAGTTTGGAGATATTCCTCTGAACCTTCTTTAATTAAAATGGATTCAAAAACCGGATTCAGGAAATTTTAAATTTGGAGTTTTTCTTCACAAATTCGGGGACCTCTGTCACTTAAATCTGGATTGACTGTAATGGCATATATAGCTTCTTGCTGTTCCTCTTCATATTCAAACGTAAATTCCACTTCTAAGGTAAAAGTTTCAGCATTAAGAAACGTAATTTCTCGCGTTCCTCCGCGAATGCCGCGCCATTGTAAAAACCCGCCCTCTACATATTTTTCGCCCATGATTTCGGCGAGATTATAGCCGCGAGAAATGCCGTGCAAAAACCGCAAAGCATCTCTAAGATTACTTTTTCCAGAGGCATTAGTCCCGATTAACAGTGTAAAAGGACCGAGAATGAGCTCGGCATCTTGAAAATTCTTAAAGTTTTTTAGGCGGATTTTTTTAACATAAATATTTGAATTATTATTGATGTTGAGATAAAAAATTAGTTACATTGATGACACCCTTTTTTCGAGAGTTCCCAATATTCTGACCCTGACTGCAATCAAATCTAGCGGAATGTGAAAAAACCAATTATTGCTCCAATCTGTCCTTTTTAATAGATTGGAGCAAGGTTTTGTATAACTCCGTTACGAATCAGGACGGTGAATGATGGTTTCCATGACTCGACGCTTATTTCCATCAATTCCAAATAGGCGAACATATTCCCCGCTATAGTTCGCTAAACAAGATTCTAAGGAGGCGATCGCCTCGGATTCATTCCCAGTTTGAATGCATCCGCAACTTTGCCAGGACCCGGTTCTAAACCGACGGCGATCGACGTGTTCAATGCCAATCGGATAACCTTGTGATACTAACTGTCGGATTTGTTTCACAGCATCCGAGTCTAAAGTGGCAGTAGCAGATTGAGGTTTATTGTGAGGGCGAGATACCTGCGCCGAGGGAGCACCGTTGGATGCTGTTGGTTGAGAGTTAGAACCCGTATTTTCCTGACGGATTCCATTCCCCGAGGTAGGGGGTTGTCCCGGCATAAACCCATACCGTTGTGCCGTGTGACTTTCTGCCAAAGAACGGTTATAAGCAGCAACCAATCGCAACTCTTGAATATGTTGCTGTTCCTTCACCATTTCTTCCCCTTTTTCTATCAGGTGTTCCAGGCGAAAATTGGGTTTAACAAAGCTATGCTTTTCCGCGCTATTGGCAACTTTTAGACCAATTTTATCAAATCCGGTTTGTTCAATAAAGGCCAAAATTTGCTCATCGTAAATACTGGCTCGCAATGCGCTAAAAAAGTCAATAGATTGACCCTCAAAGTGAGCAACCAGTTGTTCAATTTGCGGACGGTTCAGTCCATCGGGGGTAAAAATTCCATTGACAATTTCTAGGCGGTCCTCTGAATTCGGTTCCCAATAAAACTTATCCATGCGTCCATCACGAACCAAGGGTGCATACAAGGTCCCAAAGTCATTCCCGGTGACAATAATTGGCACCCGAGGTAAAGGTTCACTATCGTAGCTACCGGGAAGCTGAACATTAGTAGGATTATCAGCAATATTCATCAATGTGGCATTGACTAATTGCGTATTAACGGTATATTGGGTTCCGCTATCCACTCGTCCTGCACCGGCATCAATATCATTAATCATTAACACGGCTAATTTGCCATGTTTGGTAATAATATCCGCTGCTTCTCGATACCGAAAGCGCACCAACCTAGAGGGGTCCCCCGCATCCGGGCTTTCTAATTCCCCAGCGGATAGATGAATCGCTTGGACTTTCATTCGTTGAAAAACTAATTCACATTGGAAGGATTTTCCTTCTCCTTTGTGACCATGAATTCCTAAAAGTAGCGGGGCGTTAATACCCGGTAAATCCAGGAAGTTTTTGGTAATATGGACCGCGAGTTTATTGAGAAATCTAGGGGCGATGTAGTAAGTCATGAGCTTAAAGTAAATCGGATAAAATCAGAAGGGTAGAGAACGGATGGGTCAGGGGGAGCATCAAAGTAATCACTTGACCATCTGACGCCCCTTTTAACCCGTTCATTGATTAGGAGGGAGGAAGGGCGATCGGACTGACTTTGAGTTCAGGATGATCGGCTAAGTTTTGGTCCAAATTCCATTGATTATTAAACAGCAAAACTGGCCGGTCCCAGCGGTCTTTGGCAATAAAGGTATTAAACAGCCGACCGACTTTTTCCAAGGTTTCCCAACCTCCGACCACCCATCGGGCGACGGAATAGGGTAAGATTTCCAGTCGAGTTTCCACCCCATATTCATTGATTAACCGGAATTGCACGACTTCAAACTGGAGTTGTCCAACGGCGGCTAAAATGGGGTCGCGCTTACTTTCATCGGTAGAGTTGAGGATTTGAACTGCCCCTTCTTCTTGCAATTCTGAGACTCCTTTATTGAAGTTTTTGTACTTTGTCGGGTCAGCATTTTTGAGGAAGGCAAACAGTTCTGGGGAAAAGGAGGGGATTTCCGGATATCGAATCGGTTTTCCCATGCAAACCGTGTCCCCGATCGCAAAGCTACCTGGGTTATTTAATCCTACTACATCACCGGCATAGGCGACTTCTACGGTTTCCCGGTCCTGGGCAAATAGTTTTTGCGGACGGGAGAGGCGAATGGTCTTGCCGGTGCGAGTATGGGTCACCACCATGTCTTTTTCAAACTGACCGGAACAGACTCGTAAAAAGGCAACGCGATCGCGATGTTTGGGGTCCATGTTCGCCTGCAATTTGAAGACAAATCCAGAAAATTCGGGATAGGTTGGGGAAATTTCTCCCTGATCACTTTCATGGGGGGCCGGGGCGATCGCATAGTCTAAAAACGCCTCTAAAAATAACTCGACCCCAAAGTTATTCATGGCGCTACCAAAGAAGACGGGGGTCAATTGACCTTGATGAATCGCCTCTAAATCTAGTTCCGGACTGACTCCATCCAGCAGTTCTAAATCATCTTGAAGCTGTTGATATAAATCCGGTTCCAGCAATGATTCCAGGCGAGGGTCACCGATGGGAATGACTGTATCGGTCGCTTTCTTGCTACCCTGGGAGGCACTTTTTTCAAACAGGTGAATTTTCTGTTCACGGCGATCGACCACACCCCGGAAGCGATCGCCCGTCCCAATCGGCCAATTCACCACATAGGTGCTTAACCCGAGTTCCTGCTCAATTTCATCAATCAACTCCAGGGGCGATAAACTGGGGCGATCTAGTTTATTAATGAAGGTGAAAATCGGCAGTTGTCGCATCCGGCAGACTTCAAACAGTTTCCGGGTTTGTGTTTCCAAACCTTTAGCAGCATCAATCAGCATCACCGCATTATCTGCTGCTGCCAAAGTCCGATAAGTATCTTCACTAAAATCTTGGTGCCCAGGGGTATCCAATAGGTTCAGTAAGTGTTTTTGATACTGGAATTGCAGAACCGTTGAGGTAATCGAAATTCCCCGCTGTTGTTCCATTGCCATCCAGTCCGAGGTGGCGCTACGTTGCGCCCGTTTTGCTTTAACGGCCCCCGCTTCTTGGATTGCCCCTCCATACAGCAAAAGTTTTTCAGTCAGGGTGGTTTTACCGGCGTCAGGGTGAGAAATAATGGCAAAATTCCGCCGACGATTCACTTCCCAATTGAGGTGATCGTCTGGGGAATTACTCTGTGTTTGTTCCGGTTGCATCTCTAGTTGCATGACATTCGTTCCTCAAATGGTGTTCAGGGTTAGGAGTCAGAAATGGGTGAAAAGGGTTGCTGAAGTTCATTATAGCTAATGCTTTGTTTTTGCCGAACCATTGATAACCCTTCCTTGAGGGCAGTCGGGCGATCGTCCATCCAGTGGTTCCCGGGAATCAACCCAGCAATCCCAAATTTTTCTAAGCGTCGCTTCACCTTACCCGTTGCCCCCACCACGATTACATCCCGTCCCGCATCGATCGCCTCTTGAATGGCATTTTCAATCGCTAGGGAAGAAGTTACCCCTAAAATCGGCACTTCTTCCAAATCCACAATCAGCACATCATAATTGGCGATCGCATGATGTTCCCGGGCGATCGCTTTCGCCACCCCAAAAATCATCGGTCCACTCAAATGGAACAGTAACACTCGCCCATTCGCTAAATCTAAAACCTGTTTTTCCTCCTCCGTCAACACAATTTGGTCATCGGCATCGGTAATCGCCTTCACCGATTGAGATTGCAGTTCATCCAAGCGCTCAATCGTCAAAATATTAGCGATAAACACCCCAACTGCCACCGCGACCATTAAATCGACAAAAACCGTGAGTAACACAACACTATAAACAATACCCGCAGCTTTCCATGAGATTTTATGAACCCGCTTCAGAAAACCCCAATCAATAATATTAATCCCTACCTTGAGGACAATTCCCGCTAACACCGCTAAGGGAATTCCTGAAGTTAACGGGGCCGCCCATAACACCACAATCAACAGCACTAACGCCCGACTAATTCCGGCTAAAGCGGTTCGTCCTCCCGCTTCAATACTCACTACCGTTGCGGTAGTCGCCCCAGAACCGGCAATTCCTCCACATAATCCCGTAATTAAATTTGCAACCCCTTGACCAATTAACTCTTTATTTGATTTATGTTCCGTCCGGGTCAAACTATCTGAAACCAAACAAGTTAACAGACAATCAATCGAACCCACCATCCCCAACACCATTGCATTCACAAACATTAACCGCAAATTGTCCGCAGTAAAGGTTGGCATCTGGAGTTGAGGTAATCCCGGGGTAATTTCTCCAATCGTGGCGATCGTGCGAATCTCCATCCCTCGAAAGAAAATCAAAGAAATGGCCGTCCCAATCACTAAAGCCACTAATTGTGGCGGCATAAACCGTTCCAGTTTACGCGGGTAAAAGAATAGAATTACTAGGGTGGTCGCCCCTAAAATCGTTTCCCAGGGATTAATATTAGCAATCAGGTTTGGAAAATTCTGGATTACCCCAATCACCCCACCTTGTGGTGTTTGCTGCCCGATAAATGGGGCAATTTGGAGAAAAATTAAAATCACGCCAATTCCTGTCATAAAACCGGAAATCACGTTATAAGGAAGCATCGTAATATACTTCCCTAATCGCAAGACGCCAAACAGAATTTGAAAAATTCCCGCCATCATGATGACGGTAAAAGCCATTGCCAGACCAGTTTCTTGGTCCTTTGCCATCAATTCGGCAATGACTGCGGTAACAATCACCGTCATCGGTCCCGTGGGTTCGGAAATTAAACTGGGAGTACCGCCAAATAAAGCGGCGAAAAATCCGACTAATATCGCCCCCCATAACCCGGCAGAAGCACCAGCCCCTGAAGCAATTCCGAAAGCAAGGGACATAGGTAAGGCCACCACCGCAGCGGTTAAACCCCCAAAAATATCGCCTTTGAGGTTACGAAAATGGATGGTATTGATTATCTGCATAAAAAAATTTCCTCGATTCAAAAATGACCCTAATTTTATCCCAATTAGACTAACGAAATAACAATACAGGAATATTGCTACTTCTCAACAGTTGGGCCGTGGTACTGCCGATGACTAAATGACGAATCCGACTATGACCATAGGCACTCATGAGTAAAAAGCTGATATTTTGTTCAGTAATATAGGAGGCGATCGCCTTTTCCGGTTCCCCTTCTAACTGGCTAAAGACCTGGTTAAATCCAGACCCTTGCAAGGCTTGTTCTGCTTCCTGCAATCTTGGATTTGCTGTGGGACTGTCCTCACTTTTAGCAACCTTCACAATATGCAGATTTACCCCCTGAAATAACCGAGATTCTCGGATAAATTGCAGCATTTTTTCCCTGTGGAACTGCCATCATAGGCCAACAATACCCGGTCAATCGGTTGATATTCCAGGGGAACCACCAGGCAAGGCTTCCGACTACTTCGGACAATCCGTTCTAAATTAGCCCCTAAATGACTCGAAGCAAAATTCGCCGCTTCCCCTCGTTTCCCCAGAACAATTAAATCAGAACTCGCCTCAAACTCATCCAAGCAATCCACCAAAAAGCCGGTTTTATGGATCAGGTTGATGCGATCGACTCCTTCCGATTTGAGATGACTCGCAGCAGTTTGTAAAATTAGCTTTGCCCGTTGGTGGTTGATTTTAGCTTTTTCATGTTCCAACTCCACCAAGCGATTCAGCAAATTTTCCGAAGCATCAATCCCAATACTTCCGCTAAAATTTCCGGTCGAAACCACCTGTTGGCTACGAATATCCGTCACGCACAATACATCAATTTCTGCCTCTAGTTTGGTAGCAACCTAGGCGCTATACCGATAGATGGTTTCCGCAAAGGGCGATCCATCAGTGCAAATCAAAATCTTTTTCATGTTATGTTACTGGGAATGATGGGATGGATATTCGGCGTCGTTCTGTTCTTTCCATTGGTCAGATTTGGGCGATAGATCCGGTTGTTTGTAGGTCGCCAATTTATCATACAAAGTTGCACTGGCTTGATTTAACCCGACTAATTCCACCTCAGTCCCATTGCGGCGGAATTTAATCACGATCTTATCCAGCATTTCCACCGATCCTTGGTCCCAGAGATTGGCGTGAGTCAAATCTACCGTGACGCGATCGACCAGTTCATTAAAATCAAATGCTGCCAGAAAGTCTTCCTTGGATAAAAAGAAAATTTGTCCGGCAACTTTATAAATCCGGTGCGTTCCATCGTTACTGAGAACCTTATCCACAAAGACTAAATCGGCAATTTTGCGGGAGAAGAAAACCGTACTCATAACAATTCCAGTCACCACCCCCAGGGCAAAATTCTTAGTGAAAATTGTCACGAACATGGTGGTCAACATCACAGCGGTTTCACGGCGAGGAATCCGAGGAATATTTTTGAACGATGACCAACGAAATGTCCCAATAGCCACCATAATCATTACGGCAACCAAAGTCGCCATTGGCATCTGCTTGACCCAATCTTGCAATACCAGAATGGCAAATAACAGAAACACTCCGGAAGCGAGAGTTGATAACCGTCCTCGTCCCCCGGATTGGATATTAATCACCGATTGTCCAATCATCCCACATCCGGCCATCCCGCCAAAAAAACTGGTGACAATATTGGCAATTCCTTGTCCTTTGGCTTCTTGGTTTTTATCCCTAGGCGTATCGGTCAGTTCATCCACCAAGGAAGCAGTGAGAAATGAGGCCAATAAACCGACAATTGCCAAGGTTAAGGAATAGGGTAAAATAATCTGCAAGGTTTCTAAAGTCAGCGGAACTTGTGGCAGTGCAAAGAAGGGTAAGGCGGTGGGTAATTCTCCCATATCCCCGACCCTAGGGACTTCTAATTTGAGGGCGATCGCGGCGATCGTCATCACCGCCAACGCCACCAATGGAGAAGGCACCGCTTTCGTAAACCGAGGCAGGATATAAATAATCGCCAAAGACAGACCCGTCAGCACATAAACTGCCACAGGAACATCCGTCAATTGTGGCAACTGAGCCAGGAAAATTAACACTGCTAAGGCATTAATATAGCCAATTGTCACCGCCCGGGGAACGTATTTCATCTGCCGTCCCAGCTTGAGGAAACCAAACACAACTTGCAGAATTCCCGTTAGCAACGTAGCCGCCAATAAATAGGGTAATCCATGATCCTTGACCAAATCAATCATCAGCAATGCCATCGCCCCGTCGCTGCTGAAATCGACCCGGGTCTCCCCCCCAAAAAGGCCGTCATCACGGCAATAATAAAGGAGGCATAGAGTCCGACTTTTGGATCAACCCCAGCAATAATTGAAAAGGCGATCGCCTCGGGAATCAAAGCCAAACCCACCACTGCACCCGCCAACAAATCAGCGCGCACATTGGAAAACCACTCCTGTCTGAGTCTGCGACTGTTCAAGTTTCCTCCCCTAACATCATCAAAATAATTGCGGATTAATTCCTCAGTAAAAATAGTCAGAATCAAACTGACTCAAGTCCGATTAATCCGCATAATTTTTAGCCTCAAACGCTGTTAATCCATATCCCACTGTGCCGTAACCGTCTAGGTTCGAGCATCCATTGCAGAGCATCGCCACCGCTTACGGTGGACAAGTTAGCTGAAACCTAGACCGAGAAACACTGACGAACAGGGACATGATTAGCTCTGGAGAATGAGTAGGTCGTTTAGACTGGGTACGCTGATTTTTACTGATCCAAACCATACCATGAAACCTCCCCACAAAAAACCTCCCACTGGCGATTCCGGTAAAAATCATGAAAATCCTGAGTCCGCGAGGGTTTGGGCTTTTTATGCGGCTCTGTTGTCCCATCCAGAGACAGGATGGCCCGACTTCAGAGGGCAACGAAATGGTTATAGCCGAAGTTTGAAATCGCGATCGCCTCGGTGAAGTTAGGAGGGGCAGATTTGAAATCCAGCTTGGACAAAATGATGATCTAAGGTTAAAGCTGTAACAATCTCTCGTTCCTGCATAACAACAAATGATAAACAATCAGTGAAAGAATAAGATTTATCTTGATGTCTTTTGAAATATTGCCATCCTTGACTAAACAAATTTTTAGCAATCTCGATTAGCTCTATGTCGGAATTCTTCAACAAAATAATCCCGACTTCAACTGCTTTAAAATGAAAATTTTGAATGCTAAAAAATGTAACAACTTCATCGAAAATGTAAGTAATCGTGACTATCCGGGGTTTAAATGGGTGGCTAAATTAGCCCAATTCCGTGCTACCTGTTGATGAGCATCTTCATTTCTGATTTCTCAAGCCAAAATATAGCGGTTATCCAAAAAATAGAGATTTTTTACGGCTTATATCTTACGGTTCGCTCATTTTTTTAAAAGTAAAAGAAATTGGGAATATAGCCCTATCTCCCGGAAAGAAAACCACCCCAGGTCCCTCGAAAGATGGCTAATGGTTAAGGAGGGAGACTGTCCTAGAATCAGGAAAGATGCAGCAGTTCGTGGCTGGAAACCAGGTAGAATACATTCGCTAGTTACAAACAGATCCGAGTCCTCTGATGGAGAGGGGTAGCTGAAACATTAAGCCCTCTATAGGGTATAGAGTATCAACAACAGCGTTGAAGTAAACACCGAAAGAGTGGACGACATCCCGTACTACTGGCCCAACTGGAGCGGATGGGAGTCCCACAACTATTAGATAAACACTTAGATAAACACTTCGATACTCATGGCAACTGGCAGGGGATGAGCCTGGGGTGGGTATCAATAGTATGGTTGAGTTACATTTTATCAAAAGCAGACCATTGCCTCAGTCACGTTCAGCCTTGGGTAGAAAAACGGCTAGAGACATTAAGTATTTGTACTGGGCTATCCATGAGAGCCTTAGACTATAGTGATGACCGATTACAAGCGGTTCTGCGATACTTGAGTAAAGATACAGCTTGGCAAAAGTTTGAGCAAGAATTGGGGGGACAGCTATGACAAGTTTATGATTTAAAAGCCGAACGAGTACGGCTAGATAGTACAACAGCATCTTCCTATTGTGGCGTCAATGAACAAGGATTATTTCAATTTGGATATAGTAAAGACCATCGACCAGATTTAGCCCAAATCAAAATAATACTTTCAACTTTAGACCCATTGGGAATGCCGGTAGCAACCGAAGTATTAGCGGGCAATAATGCTGATGACCCATTGGACCGCCCCGCTATTAATAAAGTCAAAGAAACTTTAAAAAATCCGAATTACTTTATGTGGGCGATTGCAAAATGGCAGCCCTAGAAACTCGGGAATTTATCCAAGATAACAGGGATTGGTATTTAGTGCCTTTATCTGCTACTCAAATCCCCGAATCGGTTTTAGTTAGGTATTTAGAAGACCGAGAAAAATCGGAAAAAGAATTGATAGAAGTTGATAAAACTGATGATTCAGGTCAACGGAGGAAAATCGCTGAAGGGTTTGAAATAATAGTAAGTCAGACTACTTCATTAGAGGGAAGAAAAGTAACATGGAACGAGCGACAATTAGTCATTCGGTCTATTAATATGGCTACAGCCGCCCAAAAATCTTTAAAAGAGCGACTGCTTCAGGCTCAAATACAGGTGACGGAATTAACTCAAGCTCGCCAAGGAAAGAAACGTCTGACTTCCCTGAATGATTACCAATTAGAAACTGCAAGAATTATTGAAAAATATCAAGTAGAGGGATTGTTGAAAACTGAGCATGATGTCATAAAAAAAAGCCTTCAAAAAAGAGGATGCCGAGGTAAACGGTCTCAAATTATCAAAGAAGAGTTAGTAATTATAAAAGTCACCGTTGATGAAATTACTTTAGAAAAAAAGTTAAGTCAGGTAGGATGGCGAGTCTATTCCACCAATTCACCGGAAGAAAAACTGGATTTGACTCAAGGAGTAATGGCTGATCGAGATGAATATTTAATTGAAGGAGGATTGGCTCGGTTAAAAGGTACTCCTTTATCTTTAACTCCTATGTACTTACAGCGAAAAGACCAGATTGTTGGTCTAATTCGATTGCTTTCAATTGGATTGCGACTCTTAACTCTTTTAGAATTTGATATGCGTCGAAGTTTAAGCGAAAATAATGAAAATATTTAGGAAATTTATCCAGGAAATAAAACGCGAAAAACCGTCGGGCCTAGCTCGGTAATTTTGCTGATAACTTTCAAAGAAATTACTTTAGTTTCCGTCGAAGTTTCCGGGTCTATAATCAGGCAAATTACCCCACTTTCTCCCGTGCAACATAAAATTTTAACAGGTTTGATGCTTTCCCCAGAGATTTATACTCAGTTAGAATCTATACCGGACCCATTACCTTCTACAGATAGTATTCATTCTGTCATGTCCCCCCATTTTCGAGACCCCTGTGATAAATGAGCGAACCGTAAGTACATAAGTTGTCAATTGGCATAATCTTTCAGGTTAATTGCCATTTTTTATGTTAAAGTTTAGGATAAAAAGACCCTGGATAATTCCTGGGGTTTAGATTAATTGACCTGCACCGAAAGCCGATCGCCTGATCGGATAAATGAGTCCGTTCGGATGGCCGTACCCGGACCGGGTGTGGATAATGGGGAAAATTTCCCTCATAATAGAAGTAGCAAACTCTGACAAAGGAGTGTTACTTTGGTTCAAACCCCTCAATCCCCGGCGATCGCTCAATTGGAAAATCCCCAGGAGTGGGACTTAACAGACCTTTACCAAGGGGTTGACGATCCCCAGATCGACCATGATTTAGAAGTCCTGCAGCATCGTGCTGCGGGGTTTCGTCGCACCTATCGCGGCCATGTCGCCGCACTCACCCCGGGGCAAATCGCCGATTGTTTACAAGAATTGGAAGAAATCGGTCAAATCTCCGGTTATGTCTATGCCTATCCTTCTCTAACCTTTTCAGCAGATACTCGCAATACGTCCGCGAAGCAACTGCTGGATCATGTGATGGAATCTCTAACAGCGATCGAGAATCAATTGCTGTTTTTTGACCTAGAATTACAGCAGATTTCTGAAGAGAATTTCAACCAATTACTCGCCTCTGCGGAACTGGCAAGTTACACCCATTATCTTCATCGGATTGCAGAGTTTCGTCCTCACACCCTTTCAGAAGAAATCGAACAAACTCGCAATCAAGACAGTCTCACGGGTCGGCAAGCGTTTATCCAATTGCGATCGGTACATTTGGGAGAACAAGAATATGAACCCGTAACGACCCCCGATGGCAAAAGTGCCAGCAATGAGGCGGAATTGAGTGCTTTGTTGTTTCATCCCTCGCCGGAAGTGCGGTACAATACCTATCTCTCAGTGCGAAATGTCCTTAAACAGCACAACTCCCTCTACGGGTTCATTCTGAATACCGTCACTCAGGATCATCGCATCGAAAGTCAGATGCGCCAGTATTCCTCCACTTTGCATAAGCAATTGTTAGCTGATGAGGTTTCTGAACCTGTTTTCCGTGCCATTATGGACGGGACGGCGAGTCGGTTTGAACTGTTCGATCGCTACTATCAACTCAAAGGAAAAGCACTCGGTCAGAAAATCCGCATTTGTGACCTCTATGCACCTTGGACTACAGAGGATGAAGAACCTTTACCTCCGTTAAAATATCAAACCGGCGTAGAAACCTTACTCAATGCCTTACAAGAGTTTGATATCAATTATGCGCGGCGTGCAGAAGAGTTTTTCCTAAAAAATTGGATTGATGCCAAGGTTCGTCCGGGCAAACGGGGTGGTGCATTTTGTGCCTACTCTCACGGTAAACACAGTTATTTATTACTCTCTTACACGGACGATTACAATTCTTTGTTTACCCTGGCTCATGAAATGGGTCATGGATTACATTTTGCTTGGATTGATGATGCTCAGTCCTATTATAATAGCAATCCGCCTTTGGTTCTAGCAGAGATTGCTTCGACCTTTAATGA
>NZ_JAFLQW010000646.1 GCF_017313335.1 Phormidium pseudopriestleyi FRX01
CCCCTGAAGGGGTTACTACAAACGTTGTTACTCTTTCACCTCCAATGTTGAGGAGGCCGATCGCCCGAACTCTTCGGGGGCATATTGTAGGGAAACATGGGCACCCGGCCATTCGTAAATACCGGGGGTGACCGATCGCACTAAATAATGCAGGGTGTACACTCCCGGTTGCAGGCGATCGGCATAGGCGACGATGCGATCGCTATAGAGGTTCTGATAGCCAATTTCCCAGCTACTTTGTGCCGACTGGACTGCCGATGTCGAGGTCTGGAAACTGCTATCAACCGCTTCAAATCCGGCAGGTAGCGAGTCCGTAATCACCACATGATCGACTAGGCGATCGCTGATGATTTCTAACCCAATATCAAACACTTGTCCAGCAGCAACCACTAGGGGTTTATCCGGTTTTGCTAACCCAAATTGGGCGATCGCCTTGTCGCTTCCCGCTGGACTGATTTTCCGTTCGACTCGCAATCCGTTATACCGTCCCGGTTGATTTCCCGGTAACCGATATCCATATTCCACCAGGTAGTGCAATGTGCCATTCCCGGTTTTATTCAGGGTGAGATTAGTCTGTCCTTTGGGGATACTATCCATTGCCACTTGGATAAATCCTCGGGAATTGTCATACCCTTGGAACTGCATCGAGTCTAGGGTCTTGCCGCCTAGGGTGGCGGTGGCGGTGAAGTTGGGGGGAGTCGGTTGGGTATTGCTATAGGCAACTAAGGCAGAAAGTGCTTCGGCGTTGGCGTAGCGATTCTCCCAGGTTCCCGAACGGCGTTGGTTGAGTAATCCTTGCAGGAGGCGATCGCGCAGGGTTGGGTTCGCGTTTCGGGCGATCGCCAAGCGCAGGGTTTGTGCTTGTGCGGTCGTCGGAGAACTTAACCATCCCCATCCTTGAGGCAGGTTGACGGTGGCCGATTGCCCAGTTTCGGCAACGGTTTCAAAGCGTTGATTCGAGAGGGATTGCGCCTCACTTTGCCAGTCGGGGAATTGTCCTAAATATCGCGCCAGTTTGGTTTGTGCGACGGCATCTAAGTCATTCCGTTGGGCATATATATCCGCGAGGAAGTCATTGCGCCGTTCTCCCAATTCTGAGAGGGCCATTAATGCGCCGAGACGGACGCGGTTTTTACAGGATTGACTGTTGCAATAGGAATATTGTCCCGGGTCAGCGAGGGTTTTTTGTAAGTATCCGCGCAGAGGTGAGAGCATTCCCTCATCTATGGCAAATCCTGCTGTTTTCCCTTGGGATATACTTTCGGCAGCATAAGCGGTGAGGAAGGGGTCGGATTGAGTTTGTCCGGGATAGGCGGCAAATCCCCCATCAGGGAGTTGCAGTTTTTGGAGGCGATCGAGGGCGATCGCTGCTTGTTCGGTGGGATTAAATTCTCCCAATGCTTGCCGGTACTTTTGTCCTAGAATTTGCAGGTTAGCGGCCACGGCCAGTTGTGAGGCCGCCGGTTCTAAAAAGGGTAAGCTATCCTCGTCCAATGTATCTCGCGCTGATGCTGTAATTTCGGGGATTAAAGTTGATGCCAGGTCAATTTGTAATCCTCCGATATTCGGTAGCACATTGTTGTCTATATTCAAGGGAATATTCACCTGAGTTTCCGTGGTTCCGGTATCCACGACGGTCTCACCTACGGAGAGTTCTCTGACAGATAAGGGAACCTCGAAGGCATCTCCCTCGCGGTTTAATTGACTGACAAATCGCACTGTTCCTGCGCCGAGGGTGTCCGCTTGCATATTGAAGCGATAGGCGCGGGTTCCCGAGTCTGCCTGGGTTTCCAAGGTTTGGGTTGTAGCGGTTTTGTCGGCAAAAGAGAGGTTCTCACTCACGGAACCTTGGATTTTTAATTGGCCTTTTTCTCCCGTGGTATTGGTGATGGCAAGGCCGCCAGAGAAGCGATCGCCCGGTCGCACAAATTGCGGTAACAGGGGAGTCGCCATCAGGGGTTTACTGGAGATAAAGGTATTTTCCCCATTCCCAAAGCGCATATCTGTGGTGGTGGCAACCGCCATGACTCGCCAGGTGGTTAAATCATCCGGGAGTGGGAAGCTGACTGTCGCACGTCCGTTGCGATCGCTCATCACGGACCCGTTGTAATACGCTAATGCTTTAAACTCGGTGCGAATTCGGGTACTGCCAGAACCTGCCGAGAATCCGCCTCCGTATCCCCAGCCTTTTTGCAAGGGAGAACTCAGGGGAGATAGCACAACATTGAAGCGGTTATCACTCCAGGTTGTGGAAATCGGTTGTTCTGCATACACAGTGTCTACTAAGTTAGGCGGACGATATCCAGTGAGTTGTAAGACAGCCTCATTCACCACCATCACGGTTAATTGGCCTTGGACGGGCCGGTTTTGGCTGTCGGTGACTTGCAGTTGCACCGTTTCCTGAGTGCCAGGTTGTACCGTACTTTGTGCGGGAGTGACTTGGACGGTGAGATATTTCTCGCCTAAATCGGTTTTAAACGGTGCAAACCCGATTTTGACCAAATCTTCCACATTCTCCGGTTCCGCTTGGTCTAAGGCCGGTCCTTGGCGGATGAGCACCGCTTCTACTGCGGCATTGGGAAGCATTTCCGGGGTGACTTTAAACTGAATTTGGGGTGCACCGCCACTCACTTTGGTGATGGTTTGATACAAGGGTTTGTCTCGGACTACGGCGAAGTAGAGTTCTGCTTCGGGGTAGGGAGACTGGATTAAGGCGGTGGCAATATCACCGGGTTGGTAGGTGTTTTTGTCGAGTTTGACTTCTAGGAAGTTCTCGCGATCGCTACGTCGTCCCCAACTCACTCCCCGGGTTCCGGTGGCCCAAATTTGCACATCGGTGGCGGTGGCGTCGGTTTTGGCGTTGGCAAGGTTGACCCGAATCCGATAGGAACCCGCTTCTGGGGGTGTGAGAGAGAGGGTTTTCGGGGTATTGCCGGTTTTGAGGGTTTCGGTGGCGACGGTTTGATATTCGACCTGATAGCGGGGTGTGCGACTGCCTTCGACAACCCGGGTGACGCTGCTGTAATCCATTTTTTGCAGTTCCACCCGCAGGGTTTGTCCGTTGATGGCAGTTCCGGTGGGGTCGGTGGCGATCGCCTCGATGGAAAAGGGTTTCCCGGCATCAGCGACAAAGTTGGTTTTGACTCCGATTAGTTTCTCGCTGGGTAAGGCGGTTAAGGTTTGAGAATTGGCAACGGAGAGATTAGAAATATCGGTGACTTCTGCATCAATCCGATAGGTCATGGGATAGGGTAAATCCCGGTCAATGGTAAAGTTTAAGGTATTGGACCCCGTGTTATCTAAGGTAGCGGTTTGTTGCAGGACTTCGCTGGGAATTTCGGGTTGTTCTTCGGGCCAAAACCATTGGCGACCAAAGCTGAATTCTTGCCAACCGGGAGGGGTGAATTCTGCGGGCGATCGCGTGATGTAATATTTGGCATTACCGCTGGCAACCGGGGAACCAAACAGGTAGTTACTTGTTACTTTGGCCTGGATTTTTTCGTTACTTAGGGCGTAGGTTTTATCAAGGGCGAGTTGCACTTGGAAGTTAGGGGGTTTGAATTCAGCAATCCGAAATTCCCCGTTAATTTCTACCTCATTGTTGGATTTGGCGACAATTGAATAGTATCCCAAGGGCAGACTATCACTCAGGGGAACTTCTAAAGCAAATGTGCCAAATTCATTGGTGGTTTGAGTTCCGAGGGCGGTTTCGTTCCCTTCGGGGTCGCGCAAGGTGACGGTATAAGCGGCATTTTTGTGCTGGATTAAGTCGCCGTTTTCTAGATAGTAAGCGACGGCGGTGAACTCGGCGGTTTCTCCGGGTTTATAGAGTTGGCGATCGCTGAAAATTGTCCCACGAGAGAGGGGTTTTCCCGCATTCCATTCCCCATCGATGCCATATCCATAAGCGCCGCTATATTGCCAAATGCGGGTATAGGCCCAATCTTGGTTTTCTCGGGCGACTGCGAGTAATTCCGGGGCGTCTTCTGCACTCTGGCGGCAGCGTTGCACCTGTTGGGAATTCAAGACTAAAAGTCCGGTGGCATTGGTGGTTCCAGTGGCACAGGGGGTCACGGGCGATCGCGTTGTTGCATTGGTTTGAGATTGATAAATCTCTACCCTTGCACCGCCAACGGCAGCCCCATCAGACAGATGATTAACTTTGACCAGTCCGGTATCAGGAAACCACTGACTAAATACACCTAAATTGGTGAGTTGAACCATTCCATAATAGTTGGGTTCACTCCATTTTTTTTGGCCGTTTTCTTGATAAGAATTGGTGCGGGCTTGAATGCCATAAGCTAACATTCCTGTGGTTCTACCTAGGCGTTCTCGTAAGGGAATTGCCACCGTAGCAGTCTGATTTTTAGGAGGAGATGAAATGGGGAAACTTTGCCAATTACTGGGGTCGGGTAACAAGTCTGTGCCATTCCCTTGGGGATAAGCAGAATCGGTAAAGACTAAATCCGTGGGTTCGACAATCCGATAGGCAGCTTTATAGGCAGAATCGGGCAGATTCACCGCTGAAATGGTCAATTCTAAATCTTTGCCGGTGGGAAACACATTTAAGTTGGAAGGTGCCCAAATTTCTGCGGCTAAATCTCCAGATTGGTAATTCAGGGTAATTGGTTTCCCTAATTTTTGTCCATATTTATCTTGAACTTCAGACCCAATATTAATGGTATATTGAGTAGTCGGTTCTAAGGCCCAGGGATTGAGATTAACAATGTTAGAATCGGGATAGACTTGAATCAGTTTGGGTTCGTCTTTGGGCGGCGGATTGATGGTAATTTGATTTTCCACCGATTCTGGGTCAATCCAGTTATTAAACTTTAACTGGGGTGCGCCGTTGAGAAAGCGCCCGTAAGCAAATCCCATCTCTGGTTTTCCATGCAATTCCATTTCTTGGAATTGCAGGGATTCGTAGGTTTTGACATCACTATTAAAGGGGCGATCGCTGACTAAATTTCCTCTTGCGGGTTCTAATCCTGGGGAAATTTCCACTCGGTAAGCTGTGCCTTTTTCTAATTCACGTTGTGGGGTGATTTGATAGGTCCAAGTCTGCAAAGACGGGTCAAAGGCTAAGGCGGAACTTGCCGTTAAAGCATCCTCGGATTCCACGGATTCCACTTGCAGAGAAACCCCTTCGTTTCTGCCTACTGGAACTAATTTAACCTGCTGTTTCAGTGAATTGAGATTCAGCGGCACGTTAGAGGTAAATTCCAGGGGTTGTTTCAGGTCAATCCATTGGGGTTCAGTATATTCATCGGGCGGGTCACTGGTGGGTAAATTGGTTAATTTAATCGGTTCAGTGTTGAATGTCCAGGCTAAATCATGACTGAGTTGATGATTGTTTAAATCAGCTAAACCCGATTTGAGGGTAATTTGGATTCGAGTGGCTTTAGGTAGGGCTTCATCCGGTTGAAATCCGACCATCTTGGGGGTTAAAAATCTGAATTGCCCCGGGAGTTCAGGGGTGATTTGAAATTGATTGAGTTTAGCGGTTTGTTCCGGTGAATCCAGACTTTCTAAGGGAATTACTGGGTTTTTAAACCGGATGCGAATTTGCGCCAAGGGGTCAGCTTCTCCGGTGGGGGAAATTTCCTCGATCCAGTCGGGGAGTTGAGGAGTCGCCAGGGGCGCTACTGCCGGGAGTTGTTTAACGGTTGAAGCGGTTTCAAAGAAATTACAGGCTGCTATGGTGAATGAGAGTAGCAGACCTAAAATAAACCACGTCCAAGTTCTACGGATTAGACGCATTTTTATCACCAAAAAGAATTAAGGATATGAGCTGATATTCTGGAGTTTGCTCCCTCAATTGGGGGGCAGAAATTTAAGGGTTGTTTCCTAAGTGAATTGATAGGGGGGTCCTGCCGACCCTAGGGTATATCTGCTATTAAAGCTCAAAATTTCAAAAGGGGGGAGAATTTGTTGATTTTCTTAATCAAACCAGAATCCGTAGGGAAGGAAAGTGGAAACCACTAAAAAACCGGATTCGGGCGATCGCACCCAAACCCGGTTTCCACAGGTCCATTAGAGATTACTTCTTGAAATAGGTCCGGTAGACTTCTAAGGCGATCGGTGCCGCCGCAACCCCGCCATAGCCGCCATTTTCCACCACTATGGCAATGGAAATTTCGGGATTAACTGCGGGTGCAAATCCGACAAACAAGGCGTGAGAAGGCTGTCCTAAGACTTCTGAAGTCCCGGTTTTGCCCCCGCTTAAGGGAATAGTCCCATCATTTAAGGCTCGGGCGGTCCCTTTTTGGACCACGGCAACCATTCCCTCTTTAATCACGGCGATCGCCTCGTCTGAGAGTCCGGCGGGTTCCGGTTTAGTTGCGGGGGTATTACTTTGAGAGGCGAGTAAATGAGGTTTGACTCGGTTTCCGCCATTGGCAAATACAGCAGACATCACCGCCAGTTCCAAGGGGGTGCATAACACCATGCCTTGACCAATCCCCATCGTCACGCTATCCCCGGCATACCAAGGTTCGTTGTACATCCGCAGTTTTTCCTCTGGGGTGGGAATCATCCCGTGACTCCCGCCATCGAGTCCCAATATATCTAAGCTGGTAGACTCGCCAATCCCGAGTTTACCTCCCCATTCGGCGATCGCCTCGGGTCCAACTTCCATCCCGACTTGATAGAAAAAGGTGTTGCTACTGTACGCCAAAGCATCCTGGAACCCAATCACCCCATATCCCCCACTATGTTCGTGAAAGGCAATGCCACCGACCACAATATAGGCCGAGGTCCCTAAATAGGAATCGGGATGATATTTCCCTGACCCAATTCCGGCTGCTGCAGTGACCATTTTAAAGGTACTCCCAGGAGGATATCCCTGCAAAGCTCGATTCAGAAAGGGATTTTCTAACCCCTGTAGACGCTGCCATTCTGATGCTTTGACGTTGCGGGTGAAGATATTTGGGTCAAAACTGGGTCCACTGGCCATTGCTAAGACCCCCCCAGTTTTCACATCGAGGACCACTACAGCACCCCGTCGGGACCCCAGTGCGCGTTCCGCAGCTTTTTGGACTTCCGCATCCAGGGTTAACTGCAGGGGTTCCCCACTAATGGCCGATCGCACCCCCAGTTCGCGAATTTCCTCCCCATTGGCATTCACCTCCACCAGACGATTACCCCAAACTCCGGTCAATTGGGAGTTAATCGTATTTTCGATTCCTATCTTGCCGATGATAATTCCCATCGGATAGTCCGGGTTCGCCATCAGATCTTCTTGGGTGGCTTCCCCAATATATCCCACGACATGAGCGCCGGTGTCACCCTCGGGATAGTATCGGTTGGATTCGGCCCGCACTTCAATCCCGGGAATGTCTGCCATTACCTCAGCTAGGGTCACAAATGCTTCTGGGTCAATCCTTTGAGCGATCCGTACCGGCATTCCCGAGGTATATCCGGTTTCCTTAATTTTATTGACGATATCATCAGGGGAAACATCAATCAGGGGACTGAGCTTTTTAGCGGTTTCTTTCCATTGCTCCGGTTTTTGCTCCCGAGGCCATAAATAGACTGCTCGTGCTAACCGATTGGCTGCCATCAGTTTACCCTTACGGTCTACTATATTACCCCGCGCTGCCGGAATCGGAATCAACCGAATCCGGTTATCTTCTGCTCGTTGTTGGTACTCTTCCCCTTCTACAATCTGCAACTGTGCCAGACGCACACCGCATACACCCATGAGTAAGGTGATTATGCTCATCACCACAAAGGGTCGGATCGGCGATCGCTTTGTGTCTGTCTTATTTATACTGACTTTAGAAAAAAAACTCGTCTGTCCGGTAACCATCTTTATCCCATCCCGCAGGAGTTCACTTAAACACTATCGCGCTAACGGGTCCCCAGTCCCCAGGACTGGAGCCGCTGTTTCTGCTAGATTCCTTTTAGCTGTTCGATCACTCCGGAAGATTCTATCAAACTCCTGGCGATCGTGTCGGGATCTCCCCCATCCAGTCTAGGGAGATTGAGCGTCGGCAATTCTCGGCTCCTCGTTGTGATTTTTTATTCCCACAATTTATATCATATTTCTTCAATCCATTGCACCGTCTTTCCTGTCCTACTCTACCTCTGACTCTTTTCGTCTTGGTTCCGGGGTTTGGTGCTCCTCCTGTTCAATCTTAACGCAATTCGCTACCCTGGGAAAGATAGTTGACCTTCTCATCAATCTAATTTGACTGTTCCTCGTTTTTTTTAAAGTCATGAAAACACCGAAGATTATCGCCGATTATCACTGTCACAATGCCGAAGTTCCCACCTGGCATCCGATGGAAAAACGCCTCTATTGGAGTGATATTCCCACGGGACGGGTGTTCCGCTATGATCCGGCAACGGCATCCCATGAACAGATTTATGACGGGGACTCCGTAGGGGCGATCGCCGTTCATGAGGATGGTTCCTTGCTGTTTTTCATGGCAAAAGGGGCGATCGCCCGCTGGCAAGATAACACCCTCACCCCCATCATCCCGGAAATCCCTGCCGAACGCGAAACCCGCTTTAATGACTGCATCGTTGACCCCGCAGGACGAGTCTTTAGCGGCACAATGGAAAAAGGCGATCGTCTCGGTTCCCTCTACCGCCTCAACACCGATGGCACTCTCACCCAAGTGCTAGAAAACCTCCAAATTCCTAACGGGATGGGCTTCTCCCTAGACCGGAAATATTTATACTTAACTGATTCCCCCAAACGTGAGATTTATCGCTTTGACTACGATGTATCAACTGGGGACATCAGCGATCGCCAAGTTCTGCTCACCACCCCACAAGGAGAAGGCGTCCCCGACGGCATGACGGTAGATGCTGAAGGCTATATCTGGTCCGCCCGATGGGATGGTCATCACCTCTTCCGCTACCGTCCCGACGGCACCGAAGTCCTCCGCATCCCCTTCCCCGCGAAAAAAGTATCGGCTCTCACATTTGGCGGTGAAGATTATACAGATATTTATGCAACCACCGCAGGCGGAGACAATCGCGCCAAAGAAGGAGCAGGGGCAGGTTCTGTGTTTCATCTCAATTTAGGCATTCGCGGGATGCCTGAATTTTTAGCAAAAATTGCAGTCTGACAATCGGCGGGGGTTTAAACCCCCGCCTAATAGCTAAAGTCGGTTAAAACCGACTACGGAGACGAGCTTCA
>NZ_JAFLQW010000400.1 GCF_017313335.1 Phormidium pseudopriestleyi FRX01
CTCAATAAAAATCGGGGCAACTGCTAAACAATTGCCCCGATTTTGCGCCGGTTTAACTGGAGTTCAGGAGTGACCCGGAAGCGTCAAACCTGGACCCTTTAACCCCTTAACTGCGCCACTTGCGGGTAAACTCATCCAACACCGAACTATGAATCTGGCGTTGCAACCAGTTGATTGCCTGTTGTTGATGGTTTAATCCCTGATAATATTGGCAGACATCTACCAAAGAAATATTCGCCGGAACCGCAACCGATGCCTGATTGCGCCATTGACGAGAAAACTCAGATAAGGTAGTATTTGGAATTTGAGTTTGCAACCACTGAAGCGCCTGCTTTTGATTACTCAAGCTTTGGTAATAATTACAAACATCGACCAAATCGATATTTGTAGATTGCGCTGCCATCTGCTGATTTCCCGATCGCCACCACCGGGCAAATTCGTTTAAAATCCCACTAGAAACCTGACCCTGCAACCAATGAATCGCTTGGTCTTGCATGGGCAATCCTTGATAAAATTTAGCAACATCCGCAAAATTAATCGGGGATGACGCAGAGGCATGACCCCGCCAACGACGGGCAAATTCTAGTAAATTTGCCTGAGAGACTTGACCCTGTAACCAATCTAACGCTTGATTTTGATGGGAAAATCCCTGATAAAATCGACAGACATCAATCAACCGAATCACCGGAGTTGGACCCGACTGAATCGGCGTCGGGTTCGGTACAGGAGTCGGCGTTGGCGTTGGCGTTGGGGTGGGAATATAAACCGGGGGAGGCGTCGGTTGAACCTGGGTGGCAGGTTGTCGCGCACTGACAAGGGCCGTCCAAGTCTGAATTCCCACAATGCCATCCACGGTAACATTCATCGCCCGTTGAAAGTCCATCACCTTGGAATGCATCGTTGCGCCAAATACCCCATCAATGGACCCGGGATTGAATCCTTTATCCCGGAGACACATTTGGATATACTTAACGTGAGAGCCTTTCCCTCCTTGGCGGCTGACATTAAACCAGTTGACATCCACACCGCCATTAATCCCGCTGACTTTGCCGCTTTCGGTGTATTGCCAAAAGGTCCAACCATCCCAACCCCCGGGAACCCAAGGATTGTTCGTCTGATAGTGAGCAATCCATAGGGGATAATCGGTAAAAATTTTCGGATTGCCAATCCGTTCCCAAAAACTGGGATAAGTGTAAATAATTGGGCGACGCTTAGTTTCTTTCTCGATAATTTCGAGCCAAGTTGTAATATCCCGAATAATCGCACTTGCACCGACCCCATCGGTGGATTCAATATCCAGAACCGGGGGCAAATCATCCGTTTCCAGTTTGACGGTTCTGAGGAAAACATCCGCTTGTGCTTGGGGGTCTTGTTTGGCCCGATAGAAGTGGTAAGCACCCCGAGGCATCCCCAGGGATTTAATCGCGGCCCAATTACTGCGATAAGAATCAGCCACAAACGTAGCGCCTTCGGTTGCTTTGGTAAAGGCAAACCCCATGCCATCGCCAACCACGGAATTCCAATTTACGGGATGTTGCCAATCGGAAACGTCGATACCTTTTGCACACATAATGGTAGATCTTGTTGAAAGAGTGAGGAACTGAATGTAGCCGGACCCTCATCCCCCAGCCCCTTCTCCCAAGGAGGGAGAAGGGGGGCTAGAAGTCTCTCTCCCAGAGGGAGAGGGATTTAGGGTGAGGGCCGATAAGGTGAGATACCCACCTTTGTTTCGGCTAAACTTCTCAAGGAAGTGGCCGGATGTTTGATACAATTAGGAGGCAATTCCTCGGGTGGTAGCCCCTGCACAAGGGCTGATCGCAGCTTGTGGTGCAGGAGGGAAAACTTAGAAGGAAAAAGCCTGTGCTTCTCCTGCGAGTCCCCGAAAATGTCCCCTTGGAGTGATAGCTAAACTATACGGATGGTGAGGAGTTGGATCGGGAAAGGGTCAGGATTTAACTTAAACTGCAATCGATGACTTTTATTTCATCCCGTGCCATAGTAATTGAGTAAAATTTGAGGTCAGATTGGTTATGGAAGTGATTCCAGCGATTGATTTATTAGAAGGTCGTTGTGTCCGTCTGTATCAGGGGGATTACGATCGCTCGGATGTGTTTAATGAGGACCCGGTGGCGGTTGCCAAACAATGGGTAGACGAAGGTGCGACTCGCTTGCATTTAGTGGACCTAGATGGGGCAAAAGCGGGGGAACCGCGTAATATGAAAACCATTGAGGCGATCGCCCGCGCCATTTCCATTCCGATCCAAGTCGGTGGCGGGTTGCGAGAGTATGCCTCGGTTGCCAATCTATTATCCCTCGGGATTGATCGCGCCATTCTCGGGACTGTGGCAGTTGAAAAACCGGAACTTGTCCAGCAACTCGCCCAAGAATTTCCGGGTCACATTGTGGTCGGAATTGATGCGCGAGATGGCAAAGTTGCTACCCGGGGATGGTTGGAAACCTCGGAAGTCTTAGCGACGGTCCTGGCGCAACAAATGGTAGCGTTAGGCGTGGCAGCGATTATCTATACGGATATTCATCGCGATGGGACATTGGCAGGACCGAATATGACCGCCTTGCGTGAACTAGCGAGGGCGGTGGATATTCCGATTGTGGCCTCTGGTGGTGTGAGTTCCCTGACGGATTTGCTCAGTTTGCTGTCCCTGGAACCGTTAGGGGTGAATAGTGTGATTGTTGGGCGATCGCTTTATACGGGGGATGTTTCCCTGAAAGAAGCAATTCAGGCGATCGGTCCTGGACGGATTCAGGATGTGCCACCGGATTTCGGTTCTTCGGCTTTTGCTTGAAATTAACATATAACCCCACCCGATTGGGTGGGGTTATAGGGATGGTAACCACTGAAGTCGCAACAACCGACGGAGTTTAAAACCTAGCCCTATCAAGGTGATAAATTTGATGACAAAAAATCCTTATTTCATGTAGTGGCGCATTGCGCCCCTACAAATACACCTTGACAGGGCTAACCCTTGAACCCTAGTCCTGTCAAGGTGGTAAATTTAATGACGCTCAATCGTTTTTTCATGTATGGGTTTGGTCTCCAAACCCTCTGATATGATGTAGGGGTTTGGTCTCCAAACCCTCTTGAGGCTTCGGATTTTGTTCCTAAAAACCCTGGTCAATTAAGCGTTGTCGGTTAACACCTCTTCAAAGGCAAAATCTGGGGCAGCCAGGACGAAAATTGTAGTCGGTAAACCGGCAGCGCGAGCTTGTAATTGTTCATAGTAATCCGTATAATTCTCGCGAGGGGTTGCCATGCCGAGAAAGACTAGATCCGTGTTTTGGGAAGACTCATGCAGAATGTCATTAAAGGGTTGTCCGTCAGCAATCAGAACTTGCGGAATGGCACCGATGCGTAATCGTTTGACCAAGGCGGCAAGATTGGCTTCGGCAGATTCGGCAGCAGTGCGATCGGGGACGACCAGTTTAAGATAGACTTGGGCATTTTGCCATTGGCTGCTAGTTCTCACTAAATAGGCCAAAATCAACATGAGACCGCCATTAGCTTGTAATCCACCCCACCACACATCAATCCTGCGACGTTGACCAAAACCCTTGTCGGCATTTTCCCGAAAGATAATCAGGTTGCGTTTGGCTTGGTGCAGGTTGGCGATCATGTCGCAATAGCGATCGCGATTGGCGGCTTCTTCACTATCTCCGAGTAAAATCGTATTCGGGACTAAGGGTCCGAGTCCATAGATTTCTACTAGATTTTTCGCGCCCACAAAGGGGTCCGGGGCGGTAATTAATCTCACTAAGGCTTGAACCCCGCGCTTTTCTAAATAGTCCCGAATCGTGGCTTCTAGCTTGGTTTGTTGGGCTGGATCCCGAGATCCACTGGGTAAAACACTGGATACGGTAATTAACCCGCGATTGTGAGTGAAGGCGGTGGCGAGTTCTATCAAACTCCAGCGCCTTGTTGGTGCACCGGAAAGCACCAAAATGTGAGGTCGCCAGTTTTTGGTATCCGGTTCATGACTGAGGTTAAAAATCCCCGTTCGCACGACTTCCATCCATAGACCCCGGCGCACATCTCCCCAGGCGGATTCGAGTTCGCGACGTTCTAACCAGATATAAATTCCCAGGACGATAATTCCGGCAACTACGGTGGCGATCGCATTAATCAGGAGCATCACGGCGATACAACCGACTGCACCGAGGAGGGAAATTGACCAATGGACCCGAAAGGTGGGGCGATAGGATGGACTTTGCAAAAAGCCTTCAATCCCTGCGGCGACATTTAAAACCATGTAGGTGGTTAAAAAGAACATAGTGAGGACCGGGGCAATCATATTCAAATCCCCGACGGCTACGGCGAGGGCTGCAATCCCTAGGGTGACGCAGGTGGCGATAAACGGCTCATCATCGGGTCCTTTTCCGTTCCCAAGTATCCGCAGACCAGAGGGTAAAATGCCATCCCTTGCCAGGGCTTGCAGGACCCGAGGTGCACCTAAAATGCTCCCCAAGGCACTGGATAAGGTCGCCCCCCAGACTCCAAGGAGAATGGCCGGTCCCCATAAGGCCATTTCTTGCATAATCAAGGGATTGGCAATTAGGGTACTGGCATCGGCACGCATGGCGAGAAGGAACGGGAGTCCCATATAGATCACATAGCCGGTCCCTACGGCAGCTAGGGTGCCAACGGGAATGGAACGGGAGGGGTCACGCAAGTCGCCGGACATTCCCACCCCCGCCATGATGCCGGTAACGGCAGGGAAGAAGACGGCGAAAACGACCCAGAAGGATTCGGAATTTTCGGGTTTAGCGCCCCACAGTTCGATCACGGTGTTTTCGACGGGACTCCCGAAGGCAAAGGATATCAGAGATAGGACGATCGCCGCCATGATGAAATATTGGGCGCGGATGGCAGTCCGGGCTGATTTCATGGCGAGTAGGGCCACGGCGAGGGTGGTGATTAAGGCGATCGCCCGTTGCATGGTTTTGAATTGAGGAAATGCCTCACCGATACTTTCTGCAAACCCAATGGTGTACAGGGCCACGGAAAGTCCTTGGGCAAAGTAGAGGGGAATGCCCACGGCACCGCCGGTTTCAATCCCCAGGGACCGGCTGATCATGTAGTAGGCCCCTCCCACTCGGACCACGCGATCGGTGGCGATCGCCGAGATGGAGAGGCCCGTAAAAAAGGTAATTAAGGTGGCGAGGGTGACGATGATCAGGGTACCGAGTAAACCGACATTCCCCACTACCCATCCAAATCTCAAATACATGATCACCCCGAGAATGGTCAAAATCGACGGGGTATAAACGCCACCAAAGGTCCCAAGACCAACGGATACCGGAGGATTTACCGGATCTGGGGACGGACGACGAAATAAGGAAAAGCGAGGCATAACAACTGATAATGACGATACTACAACCACCTTAGACGATTGCCGCCCGCTAAGGCTCCTTAGCAGTTGTCGGAGGTCTCAAATATGGCGATCGCTGAACCCAGATTGATCAACGTTCCATCTCATCAAATATATAGAACAACAGACCTGATTTCTCACCCTTGATCACAACTAATCCTCAAGATAGATATAGCGGTTCCCGGACTCATGAGGTATGCCAATAGAGCCCTAGCCCTGTCAAGGTGGTAAATTTAATGACGCTCAATCGTTGTTTCATGTAGGGGTTTGGTCTGATCACCCTCTTGAGACTTCGTTAAACGCGATACTCACGCCGAGGGGATCGCTGGTATTTTGCTGTAAGAGAGAGATTTCGATATCTAGATACTGAATTCTGCCATCGCTCAAAGTGCGAATCACATCGCTAACGAGAATCGAGTTTCCCTCTTTGTAGACTCGTTCAATCTGCGATCGCAACTCCACGGGACGGTAAGAAATTTCTAAATCCTGGAACGGTCGTCCAATGTCTTGACGATTAATGCCAAAACGGGACCGAGCTAACTGATTAGCTAGGATCAGGTTGCTGTCCGAGTCTACTACAATTTGAGCCACGGGTACTGCATTAAAAGTAGCTTCCAACAGGCGGATATTTAAGGCATAGCGAGTACCGGACTCTTCTTTTCGATTCTGCGCTAAGACTAAGAGGCGATCTCGCTGGTCCATTGTTCGGACTTTCTTAAAAATGCGGTGTTGTAAATTCAATGGGCTAAAAAGCTCGGCGTGAGTGAGTAGCATTTCGGCTTTGCCCAAAAACAAAAAGCCCGTGTCTTTGAGTGCAAGATGAAAGCGAGATTGAATCTGATTTTGGACTCCCGCATTAAAATACATCAAGGTGTTGCGGCATATCAACAAATCCAGACGAGAAATGGGAGCATCGTGAATCAAGTCATGGCGACCAAAAATCACCAACCGACGCAGATCCCCATCCAATCGGAAGCGATCGCCCACCAGCTTAAAGTATCGCTGCTGGAACTCTTCAGAGATACATTCGATGTCTTTGGCTTTATAAGTAGCATTCCTTGCCTGTGCCAAGGCTTCCTGATCTACATCGGTGGCGTAAATTTTCACCCGTCGCAGACACTCTTCAATACCGAGGGTTTCTGCTAGTAAGATAGCCAAGGTGTAGGCTTCTTCTCCCGAGGCACAACCGGCAGTCCAGAAGCGCAGTGGTTCTTCAGGGGATTTGTGTTTGATAATCAGTGGCAAAATATAGCTGGCTAAGTATTGCCATGCCGTGAGATCTCGAAAAAAGCTAGTAACATTAATTAAGATGGTGTTGAATAAGGCTGGGAATTCTTCTGGGTGAACTTTCAGGTACTCCAGATAATCCCCATAGTTGTCAATATGATGCTCCTGCATTCGCTTGGTGACTCGACGCTGGAGGCTGGAACGCTTATATCCGAGGAAATCAAAGCCGCGCGATCGGCGCAGATACTCTAAAATTGTTTCAAAGATTAAAGTTTGATCATTTGCAGTCATTGTTGATGGGTTGATGAGGGCGCTGCTTATGAGAGGATATAAGGGATTTCCATAAAAATAATGGGGCATTATGAGGTCTCAAAGCCCCATTATTTTTATGGAAATTCCTAAGATGTTGTCCGATGAACACCGGGGGTAGGACAGTCCGCAGGGAGGTCCCCGGGTATTCGCTTGGAGAGAATTGACCCACCGCTGGAAATCGGGAGCGTTACCCTATCAAAAGCTGATGGATTAACAAGGGGCGATCGCACTGGCTCTCTCCCGGAGATATTTTTAGCTTAAGTCATTGATTAAAACCCCTAATTATAGAGGGGATTGAATACATTTTAAGGAAAAAGGGTTTCGATAACTCCTGATTACCTCTGTGCTTTAATCATACCCCAATTTAATCGGTTTGGTCAGGATGGATTTTATCCTTTAAAATTTAAGAGATAAATCCTCCAATTCTCAAAGCAATGTCAAAAGAATTCACCCTCGGCGATCGCGTCCGGATTGTAGCTTTACCCGCCTACCTCAAAACCGCTGAACCCATCCCCATGCTCCGTCCACCCAACGCCGTCAGCCTGGGGGAAGAAGGCACAATCTTCGATCGCAAACCCGGGGGATATTGGAGCGTCCGATTTAAAAAAGGGGCGTTTCTCATCGAAAGCCACTATATCGAACCCCTAGAGAATACCCTTGAAACATCTCAAGAAGTCACCGCAGAAAACGAATGAGCACCCGTTCAGCTTGCTTAATCTTTAATCCCTGTTCTGGGAAAGGCAATCCCGAGGCCGAACTCCAACAGATTTCCTCACTTTTAGAACCAGAAATTAAACTGGATATCCGCTATACGGAACCCGATTTAGACACCAGTCAACTGGCTCATGAGGCAGTCGCCCGAGGGGTTGATTTAGTGATTGCATCCGGTGGCGATGGGACCGTTTCTGCGGTCGCTGAAGCCTTAATTAATACAGAAATTCCCTTAGCTGTGATCCCCAGAGGGACTGCTAATGCTTTTTCTGTTGCCTTGGGAATTCCTACTAATATCCCTGATGCCTGTCAGACGATTTTATATGGATTAATCCGGGCGATCGATGGCGCAACTTGCAACGGGAAAACGAGCATTTTGCTCACGGGAATTGGATGGGAAGCCGAAACTGTGGAACAAGCCGATCGCGAGGCGAAAAACTGGTTTGGAGCAATGGCATATTTAGTCGCGGGAATCGAAAAACTCTGGGATATTCAGTCGTTTGAAGTCGAGCTTGAAATCGACGGAGAAATTAGCCGACTGCGGGCGATCGCCGTCACCGTTGCCAATGCTGCACCCGCCACCTCAGTCCTCGCTCAAGGACCCGGAGGCGTCATCCCCGATGATGGATTGCTCGATGTCACGATTCTATCCACACAGACCGAAATGAGCACCTTGGGAGCCGTTTCTAGCTTGATGACTGGCGCATTACGGGGAGTTGCTTCTCAACATAATGATGTCTTATACCTGCGGACAAATCGCATCAAAGTGACCACAAATCCCCCCCAAAAAGTGACCGTTGATGGGGAACTCAGAGGGACCACGCCCGTAGAAATTGAATCCGTTCCCCTGAGTTTAAATGTCATGGTTCCGGATATCTAGTCCCGAGGGCAAAAATGAAAAATGGGGCCAATTAGGTTCCCCTCCAGCCCTAGCCCTGAATTGGTGGTAAATTTAATGAAGAAAAATCCTTGTTTCATGTAGGGGTTTGGTCTCCCTACCCTCTAATCTAATGTAGGGGTTTGGTCTCCCTACCCTCTAATCTAATGTAGGGGTTTGGTCTCC